>JAKFYA010000040.1 GCA_021731095.1 Acidobacteriota bacterium
AGGGAGGCACAGGGAATGACTCGACGATTCGGCGCGGCACTCGCAGCGCTGCTGATCACGGCAAGTGGCCTGGCAATGTCCGGCTGCTCCTACAACACGTTCGTCAGCCAGGACGAAGGAATCAAGGCGCAGTGGGCCCAGGTGGAGAACCAGCTTCAGCGCCGGAATGACCTGATTCCGAATCTGGTTTCGACGGTACAGGGCGTGGCGAATCAGGAAAAGGAGGTCTTCGGCCGCATCGCCGACTCGCGAGCGAGACTCGCCGGAGCCAAGACGCCGGAAGAGACCATGACCGCGGCCAACGAACAGAGCTCAGCACTGGCCCGGCTGCTGGTCGTGATGGAGAACTACCCGCAACTGCGGTCGAACGAGTCGTTCAATCGCCTGATGGACGAGCTGTCCGGGACCGAGAACCGGATTGCCGTGGAGCGGATGCGCTACAACGAGAAGGTTCAGGAGTACAACACCTCACGTCGTCAGTTCCCGTCCAACCTCACGGCCAGCCTGTTCAGCTTCAAGGAGCACCAGCTCTTTGCGGCGCCCGCAGAGGCGAAGCAGGTGCCGAAGGTGAACTTCGGGACCAAGGAGTGACGGCTTGACCAGCCATGACCTGCTGACCCAGTTCGACCGGGAGATGACCACGACGCGGCGGCTCATGTCCCGGGTGCCGAATGCTCTGCTCGAGTGGCGACCTCATCCGAAGTCGACCACAATGCTGGGTCTCGCGCGCCATCTGGCCCACATGGTCACCTACGGTCCGCTCGCTCTGACCGAAGAGGCGTCGGACATCTCGTCACGCACGCCCATGCCGGCGACCCCATCCATCGAGGCGGTTCTCGAGATATTCGACCGGAACGTGGCCGCCGTGCACGAGCTGCTGGTTCGTCAGTCCGACGCTGACCTGGCGAAGCCATGGTCGCTCACCTATCAAGGCAAGACTGTGGTGTCCGCCCCTCGGGATGTGGCCATCCAGACCATGATCCTGCACCACCAGATCCATCACCGAGGGCAGCTGAGCGTCTACCTCCGCCTGAATGACGTGCCTGTGCCGGCCATGTATGGGCCCAGCGCTGACGAGGCGATGCAGGCGTGAACCCCGGCACGCTGGAGGACGGAGGCGCCCCCTACGCGCCCACTCCCTACAGGCCGCTCGTCAAGGGCGGCCACGCCATGACGTTGTATGCCTGGGGCAAGCCCAGGCACTTTCCCCGCCTCCCGGCGCCTGTCCGCCGCTACTTCGACGTGGCGCCTGATGCCCGAGTCCTCGCCCACTGCCACTGGCACCGTCGCCCGTGGGCCCAGCCAACCCTCCTGCTGCTTCACGGGCTGGAAGGCTCGAGCCATGCGCACTACATGCAGGGTATTGCCGAGAAGGCGTGGGCAGCCGGCTGGAATGTTGTCCGGCTGAACCAGAGGAACTGCGGCGGCACCGAGCACCTGTCACGTGGCCTGTATCACTCAGGCCTCATCGGCGATCCACTGTCCGTGATGCGGGAGCTCATCTCAGTAGACCGCCTTTCCGCGCTCGCAGTGGCTGGCTATTCGCTGGGCGGGAACCTGACGCTGAAGCTCGCTGGTGAGCTTGGCGCCGAGGCGCCACGCGAACTCCGGGCTGTCGTTGCCGTCTCGCCGACCATGGATCTGGCCTGCTGCGTCGACGCACTTGAGCGACCCGCAAACACGCTCTATCAGTGGAACTTCGTGCGAAATCTCAAGGCGCGCATGCGGCGCAAAGCGGCCCTGTTCCCTGATCTCTATCGCCTGGATGCCCTGCGTACGGTGCGAACCATCCGGCAGTTCGATGATGCCTACACCGCACCTCAGCACGGCTTCAGCGATGCCGCAGACTACTACCACCGCGCGAGCGCCCTTCGAGTCGCGGACCGCATCCGGATTCCGGCACTCATCCTGACGGCGGAAGACGATCCCTTTGTGCCCACGGCACCGTTTGTCGACCCGGCGGTCGCCGGCAACTCGCATGTGCAGGTGGTGGTCACCGCGGCAGGTGGCCACTGCGCGTACGTCGAACGGGCCGAGCCGGAGTACGACGGCTACTGGGCCGAGCGCGAGATTGTTCGCTTCATCGAGCACCATCGAACCGGTTCATCAAGCAGCGCCCTCATGCCGGCCATACCGACCACTCATTGCGACTGAGATGGCCAACAGGCAGGGGTGCCGCCGTGCGGTACATTCCCCTCCGGAACATTTGCTAGAGTTAGGCACATGCGCTTCACGGAATTGGTGTCGGTCTCCACGGTGCTGGCCCTCCTGTGTATCGGCTGTCAGGAGACGAAGCCCCCAGCGGAGGTCAAGCAGTATCAACTGACCGGCCAGATTCTGGATGTCCGTCCTGAGAAGCAGGAAGTCCTGGTTCGCCACGACGAGATCAAAGGCTTCATGGCCGCCATGACCATGCCTTACAAGGTGAAGGATGTCGGCCTGTTGAAGGATCGAGTGGCGGGCGACCTCATCAGCGCCACGCTCGTCGTGTCTGACAGCCTCGGTGTGCTGTCCACCCTGACCAAGACCGGAGAGGCCCCGGTGAACCTCCCGACCCCTGTCGCGCCTGACAACCCGGCCAAGGCACCTGGTGAGGCGATGGTGGCAGGCAGCTACATGCCGGACGTGACTCTGACTGACCAGGCCGGACGGACACGCGCGCTCTCCTCGCTTGGCGGTCACCGCTTCGTGCTGTCGTTTGTCTATACGACCTGTCCGATGCCGGAATACTGTCCCCGGATTGACCGCGAATTCGTGGCACTCCAGCAGGCGATTGCCCGCGCACCAGCACTCGCTGACGTCAGACTGGTGTCGATCACCATCGACCCGGCGACCGACACGCCGGAGGTGCTGAAGAAGCACGCAGCACGATTGAAGGCGAACACGGCGATCTGGAGTTTTCTCACCGGCAGTGTCGACACAATCGGTCCGTTCGCAGCCCGATTCGGACTGACGGTGGAGCGTAACCCGAGGGACCCATCCGACATCTCCCACTCCCTGCGCACGCTGGTCGTGGGAAGCGATGGGCGTCTGGCCACGCTTCGGACCGGCAACTCCTGGACGTCCACCGACATCCTTGCCGACCTTGCCGCGATTCCCGCTCCCGTCAACTGAGCGCGCCACACCGCCTGCACTGGCGTTGACGGCCGCGGAACAGGCGCTCGTGGCCAGGCTCCGGACACCTGGCGCAGTCCAGGCCTGGCTGAACGAACTTCCCTACAATTCCGAACCGAAGGGCGATACCCTCCGAAGCTTTCGCGGCGTGGTACGTACCGGTACAGCTCACTGTCTGGAGGCGGCGCTGTCGGCGGCCACCATCCTCGAGCAGCACGGCTACCCGCCGCTGGTCCTCAGCCTGGAGTCGACTGACCTGCTTGACCACGTGATCTTCGTCTACCGAACCTCGTCCGGGTGGGGCTCGGTGGCCCGCTCACGCGATCCTGGTCTTCATGGCCGAAAGCCGCACTTCCGCACGCCACGCGCATTGGCCCTCAGCTACGTGGAGAGCTATGTCGACTTCGCCGGTCGCATCAAGGGCTACGGTGTGGCGGACCTTCGCATCCTGCACCCGTACAACTGGCGACTGTCGTGGAGGAACGTCTGGAAGGTCGAGCAGATGCTCATTGACTGGCCGCACCGCCGCATCCACACCTCGGACGCACGCATCGATGCGATGCGACGACGCTATCGACGGTTTCGCGAACAGCACGACCACAAGCCCTGGAAGTACTATGCAGGGCGCGAACACTGGGCACCCCTGCCGCGCGAGTTCAGACGCCGCGGCTGAGCCCGGTCTTTGTCAGCCGCGCACCGGGCGATTGAGCTGAGTGCGCCAGGTGGATGCATCCGCACCAGACGCTGCCACGACCAGGCCAGGTCGAAGATCCTCGGGCGCCATGCAAGGGGGCCGGCTTCCAGCGTCGCCAGTTGAGGAGCGTGACACAGGGCCCGTCTCAGTCCAGGTCGAAATCACGGGTCGGCTTGGACAGCGGTTCGGCATGCGCCTGCCGGAGTGCCTCTTCAAACCGGCGTGACAGTGCGTCACCGCGCCCCTTTTCTGCCTCGACGGACTGCTGGAACAGTGCCTCACGCCGGGCAGCCTCCGCAGCCAGAATGCGCTCGGCCTCGCTCAGCTCGGGCCTGTCGCCCCGCACGGCCTCACGCTGTCCGACCACGCGTCCCAGGTTCGTATCCACGACCAGGACGGCGTTGCAGCAGGGGCACGTCACTTCCAGCTCGCTCGCCAGCTTTGCCATGCCCACATTCTAGGACCAACAGTGGCTCGCGCGCGCGTCAGCCCCTGTGGAGCGCCATTCGCCGGGTCCAGCCAGGCATTGGCCGGGTTTTGCTGGCCCGTGGGCACTGACCCCTCTACGCTGAATCCGGATAGACCATGGCACTCTCACGGCGACAGCAGATAACGTTGACGGCAATCGCCCTCATGTCGATGGCTGCGTCAGGTGCCTTGATACGCCTGGTCATGGATCCTTCGCGCCTGCTGGCGCTGAGTTGGTGAAGGGACGTCATATGCATCGCAATTCAGAAGGTTCGATCGACCGTAGGCGTCATCCGGGACGGATGATCGTGGGCCTCCTCCTGGTGGCCTGGGGCGGGATCTCGCTGCTGGAGACGCTGGGCTTCAGCGGATTCCATGGGGTTGCCCGCACATACTGGCCGCTCATCATCATCGGCTGGGGCCTGTCCGGGCTACTGAGTCCGAATCGTCACCTCCTCCCTGCCGGAGGCGCCATGCTGCTGGGGACTGTGCTGCTCGGCAATCAACTTGCGTGGTGGCACGTGACGGCACGGACGCTGGGGCCACTCCTGATCATGGCCATCGGGCTATCTCTCCTGTTTCGACGCCGCCCCTCCCGCCGGGCACGTGTCACCGTCCAGGTGGGGCTGCCATCGACGCCCGTGGCCTCTGATTCCCGCAGCCCAGGCCCCGACGATCGCGAGTGGACACCGCGCGGGCCGACGGGAGGCGGGGCCCAGGCAGCTGGCGGCGATGATCTCTCCGCCACACTTCAGGAATTCGCCCTCATGGGAGGCGTGGACCGCCGCAATACCTCGCAGTCCTTCCGTGGCGGAGAAGTCACGGCCATTCTGGGGGGCGTCAAGCTTGACCTCAGGGACTGCCGCATGGCCACCGACAGCGCGCAGATCGAGGTCATGGCCTGCATGGGCGGCGTTGCCCTTCAGATCCCGCGCGAATGGTCTGTCGAGTCCCATGTCACGGCGGTCCTCGGCGGGCTTGACGACCGGTCTGCTCCTCCTCTGGGCGGAACCGTGACCGGCCGCCTCATTCTGACCGGGCAGGCGGTGCTCGGAGGCATCGAGATCAAGAACTGACGCCATGCACCCGATCGCTTCGCATCCTCGCCGGCTCCAGCTCTTCGTCGCGGTCTGGATACCCGCGACACTGATCCTGGTCCTGGCGCCGTATCGGGCCGTCGGTGGTCCGTGGGACCAGGCATGGCCGCTCATCGTCTGGGCTGTCAGCCTGACCGTGCCTGCGCTGGCCACGTGGCACATCAGTCGAAGCTGGACGCATTCGCTGGGCACGGGCTCCACCTTCGTCGCCGCCGCGGCAAGCGCGCTGGCGTCAGCCGGCCTGTGGCTGGCTGCAGGGTACGCCGGGATGTCCCTGCTTGGTCCAGTCGCCCCGATCCTGGACCACCTGTTCCCGCGACTGGCCGCGCTGTGGCTTGCACTGGCGACCAGCGCTCTGCTGGTGCTGCTCGCCACTCACATCGCGCTGTCCGCCATGGAAGAGGGACGACTGGCTGCCCAGCGGGCGCTCCAGGCCAACCTCGCCGCACGAGATGCGGAACTGCGCGCGCTGAGGGCTCAGGTCAATCCGCACTTCCTGTTCAACTGCCTCAATTCAATCAGCGCCCTGACCACGGCCGATCCGGTCGCAGCGCGGCGGATGTGTCTCGCGCTGGCTGACTTCTTCAGGGATGCCCTGCAGGCCGGCTCGAAGGACAGCATCCGTCTTGGTGAAGAAGTGGCGCTCGCACAACGGTACCTCGAGATCGAGCGCGTGCGGTTTGGCGAACGGCTGGCGGTGGTGACCCACATCGACGCAGACGCTGCGGACGCGTCTGTGCCACCACTTCTCCTGCAGCCCCTTGTCGAGAATGCCGTCGTCCACGGCATCGCATCGGTCCTGGATGGGGGCACGATCCGCATTGTGGCCAGACGCATCGAAGACCACATTCAGGTCACCGTCAGCAATCCGAACGACGCCGACGGCGCTCGACCAGGGCTCGGTATCGGTTTGTCCAATGTGAGAGCCAGGCTGGAGACCATCTGGCCAGGCCGGAGCACCGTAGGCGTAGAGGCGGCCACGCCAGATTTTTCCGTGACGCTGACCTTCCCAGTCGAGGGAATCTCGTGAACCGTCTGAAGGTCATCCTGGTCGACGATGAAGCACCCGCGCGCATGGTGCTGCGCGAATATCTGGATGCCGATCCCACGATCGAGGTGCTGGCAGAGTGCGGGAATGGATTCGACGCGGTCAGAGCCGTGGCCGAACTGCACCCGGACGTCCTGCTACTTGATGTACAAATGCCCCGGCTTGACGGGTTCGAGGTGATGGAGCTGGTCGGACGGGACACCGTCGTCATCTTTGTCACAGCCCATGACGAGTACGCCATCAAGGCGTTCGACATCCACGCCGTGGACTACCTGCTGAAGCCGGTCGCCCAGGAGCGCCTGCAGCATGCACTGACGCGCGCCCGGCAACGCCTGGCCGCGCCGCCTCCCCCACTACGGCGACCAGCAGGGTCACAGCCCGCACGTATCGTCGTACGGTCGGGGGCCGAAGTACACGTCATCCCGCTCGACCGACTGGACTTTGTCGAGGCCCAGGACGACTACATCGCCCTGCACACGTCGGGTCGGGTACTCCTGAAAGAGCAGACGCTCAGCGACCTGGAGGCACGCCTCGATCCACGCCGTTTCGTGCGGATCCACCGCTCCTATCTGCTGAACCTGGATCGCCTGGCTGGACTGGAGCCGACCGGCAGGGACTCTCGAGTGGCCGTCCTGCGTGACGGAACGCGGCTCCCGGTGAGCCGGTCGGGGTACGGGCGACTCGAAGCCCTGCTCTAGAACCTGCGTACAGCAGAACGGGGCCGCGCAAGCGGCCCCGTTGGTGGTTCTAGCTCTCTTCTTCGAACCCTTCCTCTTCAATGGAGAGGAAGCGGGTCGGAGGACGTATCGCCTCGCGATAGTCATAGAGCGGAAGGTCTCGCACGTGAAGAGACAGTGCGCACGTCGGTCCCTTCTGATCAATCACCACGGTAACTGGGCTGGCCTCGCTACCTTCGCGAAAGGTCAACCTGCAGCCACACGCGAGACTGCCGTGCGTAAAGCCTTTCAACATGGGGCGATCATACTACAGCAGAGATTTGATCTCCTGTTCGAACTTGTCCTTCGAGACAAGGCCCGGATGCTTGACGCAGATCTTGCCCTCGCGGTTGATCAGGAACGACTGAGGAATGCCGAGGAAGGGGCCATACGCCTTCTCCACGTCCTCACGATTGAGGCCGATCAGCAACGGATAGTTGATTCCGTACTTTTCAGCGTACGGCTTGATGTCCTCCGGCGTGTCGTCCACCGACACACCCAGAATCTGCAGATCCTTGCCGTACTGCTTCTGCAGCTCGACAAACCCCGGTATTTCCGCCTTGCACGGCGCACACCAGGTTGCCCAGAAGTTGATGAGCAGCAGCTTGCCCTTGAACGTGGACAACGCCACATCTGCACCATTCATGTCCTTGATGCTCAGGCTCAGATCCGCCGGCTTGGCATCGGCCGGACAGGCCCCGCCAGCCGCATGCGAACCCTGCTCACCGGCCGGAGAGGTGGCCTTCTGACACCCCATGTCAAACGTCAGCAGCGCCGCTGCCAGCGCCACGGCCGACATCGAAACCCACCGTTCAGACCTGCTCATCACGTTCAGCCTCGTCACCTGGAAAATGGATGCGGCCCGGACTACCGGGCTTCCTGCTCAAGATACTGTGCCACGGCCGCCATCGGTCCGGCGTCACGCGGCGCCACCAACACAAACGTGCGTCCCCCGCGCTGCCAGATGTGCGACTCGTGGCCAAGGGCGTCCACCACCGCCGATGGACGCATGCCTTCCGCCAGCGAAAAGAGCGATACCGGTCGGCCATGCACCGTATACATCACGTGCGGGAGCGTCCCCTCGGCATACAGGCAGCGCCGCACCCCCAGCAGCTGCAGGTCGAGCTCCGAAGACGACGCAGGCACGCGCACACGCCACCCATATTCCGCCAACTGCTGCTCGGCGACCCTGGCGTCCCGCCCCGTGGCCTCACGTGGCGTGAACACGGCAAAACACTTGAGGTGATCTGCCGTCAATTGCGCCGCCAGCAGGGCGTTCGAGCGACCCGTCAGGACCACCACGCCTGCCACCACCACCAGCACGGCGGCCGCCAATGGCATCCAGGCTCGCCACCACGTGAATCTGGTATCGCCGGCCGTGGTCACGCACAGGGCTGCCTGGCATCTGGTGGCCAACCCCGGGGGCAACGACAGCCCGGCCAACTCTCCGGCGCAGTGCCTGATGGCCAGACGAGCGCCCTGCTCCTGTGCCAGTCGCTCCCGGCACTGTCGACAGGATGCCGCATGACGGTCGACCTCTGCGCATCGGGACGGCGTCAGCAGGCCATCGGTATACGGGGTAATCAGCGCGTCGAACTCACGACAGTCACTCATGGAATCGCCCTATGCGTGTCCACCGCGATGGCGGCGGAGCCCCCGACGGTGGTACTGGTCGACAGATCGGTGAACAACAGACGTCGGCCACGCGAGATGCGTGACATCACGGTTCCCACTGGCACGTCGAGCATCGCGGCAATCTCGGCATACGAGAACTCCTCAACATCCCGCAACCAGACGGCTTCGCGGAACGCATCCGGCAGTCGTTCCAGGGATGCCCGCAGTTCCGCTCCGAGAGTCGACCGCATCAGGAGCGTTTCGGGGGTCACGGCCGGGCCGCCTCCAGCCATGCGCTCATCCGCCAGTTCCACCAGTTCACTGTCGGCCGCAACCGGATTTCTGGACGCACCGCGTCGGCCATTGCGCCAGGTATTGTGGAGGATGGTGAAGAGCCACGCCTTGAGGTTTGTCCCGGGCGCAAAACGGTCGGCAAAGCGCAACGCCTTGACCATCGTGTCCTGCACGAGGTCTTCGGCGTCCGGTCGGCTCCGTGTCAGTCGGAGCGCGGCCGAGTAAAGAGGCGTCAGCTGGGCCAGCACTTCGGCGCCGAACGCCTCAGCGTCCTGCGACGCCACTGGCCCGGAGGGACGACCTGTTGCCATGCAGAGGAAGGCTCACGACTACCAGAACACCGGCGGCGGCCAATCTATTCCGCCGTCTCGGCGGGCGACAGCCAGGGACGCGTGAGGACAGCGACAGTATACGGGAGAGGACACTTGGGCGACCGAAGGGCCCAGAACGCCCGGATTCAAGCCTGATACCCGGCATGTGTCTTGCTCCGCCCGATACGTCGCTTGATTGCGGGCCTCCCGGCAGCGAAGTAAGATGACCTGCAGTCCCAGAACCCGCTCGCGCCTTCCCGCGACGGCGGGCAAGGAGTGATCCATGCGCATCCGCCTCAGGTGCGGGGCTCTTTTGGTGGCAGTTGTCGCGTCGCTCCTGGTGAGCGCGCCGAAGACGGTCACGGCCCAAACGCCGTTCGTCCCCTATTTCGGCAAGAACCAGATCCGGTACGACAACTTCGACTGGCATATCTACAAGACCGAACATTTCGAGATCTTCTACTACCCCGCCATCGAACCGCATCTGGAGCGGGTGGCCGGGTATGCCGAAAGTGCGTATGCCCACATCAGCAGTGAGCTGAAACACGACCTGGCCGCGAAGGTTCCGCTGATCCTGTTCCAGACGAGCAGCGAGTTCCAGCAGCAGAACGTCATCCCGGGCGCTGCACAGGAGGGCGTGGGCGCTTTCGCCGAGCCGTCCCGGACGCGCATGGTGATGCCCATGGACGAGCCGCCGGACCTGCTCTACCGGTTGATTGTCCACGAGCTGACCCACATCTTCGAATTCGACATCATCCCCACGTCCCTGGTGCGCCGGGCGGTCCCTCTCTGGGTGAACGAGGGGCTGTCGGACTACATGACCGGCATCTGGCGCCCAATCGACCTCATGACCGTCCGCGATGCCGCGGTGGCAGACATCGTGCCGAAGATGACGCGGCTGGAGGGCTATGGGGGATCGTCCAATCCCCGCCTCATCTACAACCTGGGTCACGCCGTCTTCGAGTTCATTTCGACCCGATGGGGCAAGGAGGGCCTGCGCCAGTACCTCTTTGCGCTCCGGAAAGCCGTGATCGGTGGCGGAGAGGATGCCTACCAGGAAGCCTTCAAGCTGACCCCCGAGGAATTTGATCAGCAGTTCGAGCGCTACCTCAAGGAGCGGTTCAAGCCATTCCGTGACAAGGAGCGCCCGGCCGACTATGGTCGCAACCTCGCGCCCAATCCCGAGAAGTCCCGCTTCCGCGAAGTGCTCTCAGCCGCCCCCTCCCCGTCGGGAGACATGATGGCGACGGTGACCGTGAATCCGAAGGATCAGGAACTGGATATTGTCCTGACTTCCATGAAGGACGGTTCGGTCATCCGCAACCTGACAGGCGGCTTCGACAAGGACAAGGGCTTCGAGTTCATCGTGCAGCCGGGGATGCGCTACAACACCGTCCAGTGGGTGTCCTGGGCCCCGAGCGGTGACCGCATCGCCTATTTCGCACGCTCGGAGAAGTCGCGCACGCTCATCATCCAGAACGTCCTGACCCGTCACATCGACCAGCGGATTCCGATGCACGATGTGGACGAGCCGGAGTCACCGCAGTACTCGCCTGACGGCAAGCGCATTGCCTTTGCGGCGCTCCAGCACGGCGTGGGAGACATCTTTGCGGTGGACCTGGCCACCGGCGCCCTCTCGAACCTCACCAAGGACCCGTTCGCGGACTCGGGTCCGAGCTGGGCACCAGACGGGAAAGCCCTGATCTACCTGGCCAGGGTCAGCGGCAACGAGAAGCTGTTCCGGCTGGATGTGACGACGGGCGCCAAGACCCAGCTCACCTTCGGTACGCACGACGAAGGCCAGGCACAGTTCATCGACACCGACACCGTGGTCTTCCCGTCGACCGCCACCGATCCTGGCAAGCCCATCGACCCGGACGTGGCGGCCAATGGCAACATCTACAACATCTGGACACTGGACCTGAAGAGTCGCCAGTTGCGCCAGTTCACGGACGCACTTGGGGGCAACGTGTCACCCGTGGTCCTCAACGGCGCGAAAGCCAGGCAGGTCGCGTTCATTACCTACTACAAGGATGAGTGGGAGCTGCACGTCCTCGAGCGAAAAGAGCCAATTGCCACGGCATCAACGGCCGACTATGGCGCCCCCGGCCCCATTATCGATTTCCAGTCGCCCCTGTCCCATACCCTGGTGAACTCGAACAAGCGCAGGAAGGGCACGTTCGAGAAGATGTTCGTTGATGGCCGCCCTCCCGTGAACGTCGGCATCACCAGCGGCGGGCAGGTGTTCGGGGGAACCCAGGTCACCTTCAGTGACGTCCTCGGCGACAAGCAGTTCAACTTCTACGCAGCCTCGGTGTCGCAGTATCGCTCGCTATCCTTCGGATACACGAACCTCGAGCGCCGTTTCCAGTACGCGCTTCAGGGCTATTCGCAGACCGAGTTCTTCTACGGAAACCTCGCGGGATTGCTCTACGACGCCCGCTTTGCCGATCTTCTGAGCCGGGATCTGGCCGTTGCGACCAGGACGGTCCAGGGAGGCACGGCGTTCGGGATCTACCCATTCAACCGATACCGCCGCGTCGAATTCTTCGGTGGCCTGGTCCACTATGCGGAACGCTACAACGATGCCGGCGTCGAGGACTTCTCACGTCAGTATCAGGAGCAGCTCTGCAATTGCACGCAGTCGCTCTTCCGTAACGGCATGCAGGTGCCGCTCGGCGTCAGCTTCGTGCAGGAAACCACCATCTTCCGGGAATTTGGCCCGCTCGCGGGCAACACCCTGCGTGCCACATATGAGTTCGCGCCGAAGCTCGGCAGCACGCTGTCACATCAGACCGCCGAAGCCGACGCCCGGTACTACCAGCGGCTGGGGAGCACAGGCGTGCTGGCGTTGCGCGCCAAGGGCTTCCGCAGTTGGGGGCCCAACCCCGGGTTCATGTACTACGGCGGCAATTCGGAGATGCGCGGGTATCAGTACCTCGAGTTCCTCGGCCAGAATGCGTTCTTCATGAACGCGGAACTCCGGTTCCCGCTCATCGAGGCCATGCTGACGCCCATCGGCATCCTGGGCGGCATTCGCGGGGTGTTTTTCGCCAACGCAGGCGGCGCCAGTTTTTCGGGACAGCCATTCACCTTCCTGTCGTCAAAGGATGAGGTGCATCAGCCTGTCACGTACGACCCCACAACGCTGCTACCGATTCAGGGGGCGCCGCGCACGGTCAGCGGCTTGCGCCTGGTGGACGGGCGCGCGTCGTACGGCGTGGGGCTTGAAACCTTCCTGCTTGGCTATCCCGTGCACTTCGACTGGGCCTGGAAGACGCTGCTGAACAAGGATTGGGAGGACGTGGTCTTCGCGGGTGCGGGCGGTAGCAGCGCGTTCCGCAAACCGAAGTTCTCTGTCTGGATCGGCTACGACTTCTAGGTCAACCCCGCCTGCATCTGTCGCGGGACCTCGGCCTCGGCCCAGGTCCCGCGAACATCACAGCTCGCCGGTCTAGTTCCGCGTCAACCGCAGCTCGCTGCGCTCAAGGTCCATCGTCACACGGTACTTCGCGAGGAAGGTGTGCCCGACAATGCCGCCGACCTCGAATCCGAGGAGCGCACTCGGCACCCGCAGGTTCAGGACCACCAGTGGCGTATTCCGGTACTGCAGGTCATTGAACGCGAGGTTCACACCTGGCAACAGAAACGCATCCTGATCCCAGCCAGACATGCCGTGCACCTTGAGCGGAATGCGTCGGGGAACCTTCATCTGCAACGCCTCGGCCACGGCCGTGCTGATCGAGATCACCTCTCCGCCGGTGTCCACGACGAAATAGGCCGGTCGCGACCCATTCAGGACGCCCCGCACCAGCGCCAGACGATTCATCCGCAACGGCAGGCGGAAGTCGGCGGTCTCCGTTTCGGCCAGATGTTTGCCAATGAGGAGGTGACCAGCGCGGTAGTCCACGGTCACAGACAGCCCCAGCGCCAAGGGCGAGAAACTGTCACCTTCACGCTTCGGCATCCCGGTCAGTCCCGGGCTCTTGATGAGGACCGGCACGTTCTTCACCTTCAAGGTGCCGACCTGAAATGAGTCGGCCAGGCCGAGCTGCAGCCCTCGCAGACCGATGTCACCCACACCTGCGCTCAACGTGTAGGTGATCGGCTTCACGCCGCGGCTCTGAGCGGTCTCTTCTGACAGCACGGTCTCTTCCGCCCCTGTGTCCAGAACGAAGTCACGCTCTCGACCACCATTGACCTTGGCCTGCACCACGACCTTGCCCTTGACCATCCGGAATGGCACCCGATGCTGCACGCCGAGCAGCTCTGGCGCGATGTCTATCGGAATGCGACCCTTGAACGCACGCAGGAAGCGCACTTCGGCGCGAGTCCAGGCCGCTCGCTGGCTTCGATCGCGCTCCGGGAGCAGGTTGGCGTAGTTCGTATAGGCCTCTGCCGCCTCGTCGTAGCGCCGCATCCGCTCATAGATGTCTCCAATCGCGAAGTGGATGTCGCCGTCACGCGGTGCTGCGGCCGACGCCGCCTGCGCCTCCCGCAACGCCTCGTCGAGCCGGTTCTGCGTTGCCAGCGAACGCGCCCGGCCGAGACGGGCCCGCGACAGGTCTGGATTCCGTGCCAGCACAGCCGAGTAGACCTGATCGGACTCGTCAAAGAATCCGGACGACCACAGTGCGTCGGCGTGTAACGTCAGAATCTCGAGGTCGCCTGGCGCCTCGCGGGACAGGCGTTCAGCCTCGGTTCGGGCCGTGGCGAACTCGGCGAGCAACAGCGCTGTTCTCGCCTTGCCCTTCCTGGCGCGGAACGAGAGACCGGCATCTGCGGTTCCGGCCGCCCGCTCGAAGGCCACCAGGGCCTCGGGGTACCGGGTATCGTCGAACAGCAGCGTGCCGAGCTGAAGTTGCACCTCTGCGTCAGCGACGGACAGGGGGCCTTCGGCCCGACCAATCAGCACGTAGCCCGCCATGATGGCAGCACCCAGCACGAGCATCCGACCCGTTCCCCGCATCGCGAACCCTCCAGGAGCGTTAACGCGTGTACTGTTCGATGGCTACGCCGTCGTACATCTGGTCAACACGCACGATCTGCGTTTCCCGTCCATAGCTGCCCAACTCGTAGTCTTCACTCATGATGAGCGCCTTGACCGGTTTGGTCGGACAGACCTCGGCGCACAATCCGCAGAAACTGCAGCGGGACAGGTTGAAGTCGAAGTAGTCGAGGACCTTGATCTTCTGTCCGGGCTCACGATGCCCACCCAGCGCAATCAGGTCATCCGGACAGGCCTTGGCGCATTGATCGCAGACGATGCAGGTCTGCGCGCCCGTGGCCGGTTCCACCTGCAGGCGCAGAACGCCACGAAACCGCGGTGACACGGGACGGCGCTCCGCCGGATACTGAAACGTGAAGGCTGGCTGGGGCGTGTATTTCAACGTGACCCAGAGACCCTTGAGCAGGTCGACCAGAAAGATTTTCTTGAGCAGTGTCAGCATGATGCCTGCGCTGGTCTACCCACGATCGGCCACGACGACCGGCTCGGTTTCGCCGACGTGAATCACGCGGGACTTCCGAAGCACGGCGCCTTCCTTGCGGATCTTGTCCTGGAGCCGCATCAGTCCATACAGCAAGGCCTCTGGCCTTGGCGGACAGCCAGAGACGTAGACGTCTACTGGCACAATCTTGTCCACGCCCTGCAGGACGCTATAGGTCGGAAACGGTCCTCCCGCATTGGAGCAACTCCCCATCGACAGGACCCACTTGGGTTCCGGCATCTGGTCATAGAGACGACGCAACACCGGTGCCATCTTCTTGGTCACTGTGCCGGCCACAATCAGCAGGTCGGCCTGTCGTGGCGACGCCCGGAACACCTCGGCACCGAAGCGGGCGATGTCGTACCGGGCCGCGGAGGCCGCCATCATCTCGATGGCACAGCAGGCCAGTCCGAAGCCCATGGGCCACAGGGCGGAGTACCTCGCCCAGGTGAGCACCTTGTCGATGTTCGTGGTGATGAAGTTGTCCTCGAACGAGTGGTCAATGAGCCCCATACCCCCTGATCCTACCCCCTCTCTGGCTCCATAGGGAGCGACGAACTCCGCAGCGACTTTCACGAACCGAAAGACAGCCCCAAGGCCAGAGGCCGGTCGCATCGGGTCAGGACCCGACCCAACTATAATTCGCGCGTGCAGCCCTGCATTGGCTCCTACGCCCGGCAGCCGTTCTTCGGACTGGCCGTTGCGCTCGCGTTGACCACGTCGGCTGGTGCCCAACGCCTGCCGGACCAGCCGGTCAGTCTGGCGGGCGGGCGGGTCATTGTCAGCGGGGAGGCGTCGGCCGCTACCGCGCCAGAGGACCTGGGCTTCTTCAATTACAGCGACTATCGCTTCAGCACGCTTCGCATGCTGCGCCTGGCAGTCTCGACCGAGGTCAGAGCCACCCGCCGGCTGACCGTGCTTGGCGAGGTTCGGTCACAGAACATGCATCACCCGGAGGTCCTTGCGCTGTACGCCAGGGTGCGACCGTGGTCAGGGCGGCGCTTCACCGTTCAGGCGGGTCGCGTTCCACCGACCTTTGGAGCCTTTACCCGTCGAGCCTATAGCCGGGACAATCCGCTCGTTGGCTACCCATTGGCGTACCAGTACCTCACCTCGCTGCGAAGCGATGCCGTCCCGGCCAACGCCAATGAACTGGTTGACATGCGGGGGCGTGGCTGGCTGACGGCCTTCTCCATTGGAAACCCCGCGCCAGACCGAGGCCTGCCACTGGTGTCGTCCTTCAACTGGGACACGGGCGTGCAGGCGACGGGGGGCTGGCGTGACCTGGAGGTCACCGGCTCAGTCACCGCCGGCAGTGCGTCAGAGCCTCGAGTCAGGGACAACAATGGCGGCCGACAGTTCGCCGCCCGCGTGGGCTGGAAGCCAGTATTAGGCCTCCTCGCCGGAGTGTCCGTCTCGCGGGCACCCTACCTGGCCCAGGCCGCATCCGTCGCCGCTGGGTCGAACGGCCGGGACGCGCAGCGCGTCATCGGCGCCGACATCGAATATGCCAGGGCCCACTGGCTGGTCCGCGCCGATACCGTCGTCAGCACCTGGGAGGTGCCGACGCCTCGCACTCCTCGCATCGCGGCCCCTGTGCGTGCCGTGGCCGCCGAGATTGAGGGACGCTACACCCTGCGTGCCGGCCTGTATGTCGCGGCCCGCCTTGATCACCTGGCCTTCAGTAGCGTGACGGCCCGTCGGGGGACCACAACCTGGGAGGCCCCGGTGACCCGCCTCGAAGCCGGCGCCGGCTATGCCCTGCTGCGGAATCTGCACCTCCGGGCGTCGGTACAACGGAACACCCGGGACGGTGGCCGAGTCACGACCTCCGTCCTGCCTTCTGTCCAGCTGCTGTACTGGTTCTGATGCTGCGCCGGTCTCGCTACGCCACCTTCCTGTTCGTGCTCCTGATCGGAGGCACTCCGGCAGTCCTGCCGTGCGCGCACGCGGCTGCGACACCTGAAGGCACGCTTCGGGGGCGCGTCGATGTCCGCCGTCCCAAGCCAGCGGCAGAACGGAGGCCGGGCGTGTCCGACTTCGGCACGGGCCCCTCTCGTGAGGCTCCGGACCGTCGCCGCGCGGTGGTGTACTTCGAGTCTGCCCCGCGAGGCGCCTTCGATGACCGCGAACCAGTCCCGACCCTGCTGGATCAACGTCGCGAAACGTTTGTGCCGTCCGTACTCGCCATCATGGCTGGGACAATCGTCGACTTTCCCAACAACGACGCGACCTACCACAACGTCTTCTCCCTTTCTCGCGCCAAGCGGTTCGACCTTGGCCGTTACGCCCAGGGCAAGAGCAAGTCCGTGCGATTCGATCGGCCGGGAATCGTGCGGGTGTTCTGCGACATCCACTCCCACATGAGCGCCTATGTTCTGGTGTTCAGCCATCCCTATTTCGCAACAACCGACGCCGATGGACGATACCGGATTGACCATGTGCCCGCCGGCACCTATACCGTGATGGCCTGGCATGATGGACAGGTTCGAGAGACGCGCCCCGTCACCATTCCTGCGGGTGGCACCGCTGATCTGGACTTCAGCCTTCCCTGATGCGGCCACTGTCCTCGCTCTCAAACCGGATCTTTCTCGCTTGCACGCTGCTGGCCACGATCCCCCTCGGTGCGGCCTACTACTTCGTGAACGCGAGAGTATCGGCCGAGGCTGAAGCGGAGCTCTTGCGGGGCCTTGCTGAAGCCGGCCGACTGGTGGATCAGCATCGAGTGACATTGACCGATACGCTCACGCGGCTGGCGCACCTGATTGCGGACCTTCCGAAGCTGAAGGCCGCCGTGGAGACGGGGGACCCGCCCACGGTTGAACCCCTCGCACGGGACTACCTCCACCAGAGCAACGCAGATGTCCTGATTCTGGCCGGGCGGAACGGCCAGCGCCTGTCAGTGGTCGGCACCGATGCGTCGTCCATTGCAGCAGATGTCGAGTCTTCGCCACGCACCGGAGAATGGTCCGCCTTTCGCAGTCATCCCAGGGGCGTGCTGCAACTGGTCAGCGTGCCCATCCTCCTGGGCCCCACGGAGCAACTCGGACGCCTGACCCTCGGCTTCTTCCTCGATGACGCACTGGCACGCCAGTTCAAAGACCTCACCGGAAGCGACATCGCCTTCGGCTCCGCGTCGGCGGGCATCGTGGCGTCCACGCTCCCCGCTGCTGCAGAGCCTCTGCTGGCCCGACACATCGGTGGTCGAGGCATCGGTTCCGTTCGGATCGACGGCAACGACTTCGTCGTCCTGAAACGACCGATGACCAGCCCCGGGCGCGATATGTCCCCGGTGGACGCGACGTCAGTCCCGGTGACCTTGACCCTCCGGTC
>JAKFYA010000268.1 GCA_021731095.1 Acidobacteriota bacterium
GACCGCACCCTCCAGTACGCCGAACATACCCACGAAGAGCGCCCTGTCTCAATTCAGATTTTCGGTGGAGATCCCGAGAAGATGGCTGAGGCCGCCCGGGTGGTCGAGGGCATGGGGGCCGACATTGTCGACATCAACATGGGTTGCCCCGTTCGGAAGATTGCCAGGCACAACGCCGGGTGCAGTCTGATGCGCGAGCCGGAGCATGCGGCCGAGGTGGTTGCCGCCATGGCAAAGGCGGTTCGCATACCTGTGACGGTGAAGATGCGGGCAGGCTGGAACGACAGCGAGCGCAACGCGCTGGATCTGGCCAGACGGGTGGCTGACGCCGGCGCTTCGGCTGTGACCATTCACGGTCGAACCGCCGAACAGTCCTATACGGGACTGGCCGACTGGGACCTTGTCGCCGAGGTGGCCCGGTCAGTGGCCATTCCGGTGTTTGGTAGCGGCGATTGTCTGGAGCCGGAAGATGTCGTGCGCCGGATGGACGCTGGCGTCAGTGGTGTGCTTGTTGGCCGGGGGGTGCTCCGAAACCCCTGGATTCTGGCACAGGCTGCTGACCTGGCTGCCGGCCGCAGTCCCCGCATCGTCACTATGTCCGACAGGGGACGCTTCCTTCTTGACTATATCGAGCTGCTGCTTGAGGAGGGTCCCTCGACTGCGGCGCTCAGCGACGATGAACGAACCGCCGCAACGTCGCGAGCGGGCAGGGAGCGTTGGGTCGTCAACAAGATCCGAGCCCTCTGCTCCTGGTATTCGAAGGGGCTTGATGGGGGGTCTCGCCTCCGCGTACTGGTCAATGCAAGCCCATCCCTCCCTTCGTTGATTCAGACTATTCGTGAGTTCTTCGGGCCAGAGCCTGGCCCTGAACCCAGGGATCCGTGAACACCAGATCCAGCGACGAAAGTCTTCCCATTAGAGACATTCAGTGGCCGACGATCTGATGAATAGTTGAAAAAGCCAGAGAACATGGCGATCCGGTATCTGGTACACCCGTTGCTATAGAGATGACAGCAACGGAGGCAGGAGTAATTATGGGTTCTAAGATGTCGACAATGAAGGCCGGAGTTATTGGAGTTTTTGCGCTCGTGGGCGCATTGACCGCGTCAACCGCTTCTGCGGTGCCGGTGCTCGTGAATCAGTTTCGCCTGAACGGCAGCTTCGTGGACGACGCGGCTGGTCCAGGCACTCTGGTGCCGAATGGTGGTGCCATTGGTGTCCACGGGTACTTCTTCGAGTACGGTCAGGGCCTGACGCTGGCAGGGACCAGTGTGACGGACGACTTCTCCGTGGCGATTGACTTCTATTTCAATGATCCACTGTTCAGTCCGAATGGCGGGGCCTGGGGCAAGATTCTGGACGCCCAGAATCTCAACAGCGACTTTGGCATCTATTCAGGCGACGGCGTGATTAGCGACTTCCTCGATCCCGGGTTTGTCCAGGGTGACGCACTGGTTGGCTACCGCAAGGCAACCCTCGTCGTGACGCGCGATTCCGCCACCGATACCGTGACCTCCTATCTCAATGGTGGGTCAGCTCTGTCGTCGGACGACTCGGGGGGCGGTCTGATTTCCGCCGGAATCCTCCAGTTCTTCATGGACGACATTGCTACGACCTTCCTGGGTGACCCCTGCCCGGGTTGCGAGGTGTTTTCGGGCTTTGTTGATGACATCCGCGTTTGGGAGGGTGTGCTGAGTGCGGGTGACGTGGCGAGCCTGAACGATCTCGACCCGGCGCCCATTCCAGAGCCCACCAGCCTCCTGCTGCTCGGAACCGGCCTTGTGGCTGGTGCGCGCCAGCTCCGCAAGAAGCGCACTGCCGCGTAAGCAGCCATCCTGTCCAGTTAGAATCCAAGGCCCGCGCTTCGGCGCGGGCCTTACCTTTTGGACCGAGTGCCGGTCCATGGTGGTGAGGCTGTGCCTTGACTGTGCACGGCACACCACTGACAATCTGAATGGCAGAATCTGCCAAGTCCTTGCCTGCTCCGGTTTTGCACAATCATGTGGGTGAGAGGGCGAAGCTTTGTCTATTTTCGAATAAATTGCACTTGTTCATGATGCTCTCCGGCACTTCTACCAATCCCAGGACTCGCAACGTGGGTGAACCGGGTTCCCTGCGGCCAAGGCTGGTGACAGCCATACTGTCGACCTGCTTTGCACTTGCCGCCACATCTGCTCAAGCGCAGCAACCCGAGGATCCCGTTACCACCGCACGTGTCCGCTTCGGACCTTTGGGCCTCACCCCAGGCATCACCCTCCGGAACCTCGGTGTCGACAGTAATGTCTTCAACGAATTCGAGAATCCCCGGCGCGACTTCACCGCCACACTCTCACCAGAACTGAAGGCATGGTTTCGGGCCGGTCGCACCAGGACCTCAGGCACAGCGACAGCAGATCTCGTGTACTTCAAGACCTTCGGCTCGGAGCGCAGCATCGATCGCAGCGCCAGCGGGCGCTTCGAGGTGCCTGGCAACCACCTGTCCCCATGGGTGTCAGGGCGCATCGCCACTTCCCGCCAGCGGGCAGGATTCGAAGTCGACGCGCGTCTCTGGAGGACCACAACGGACCTCGAAGCGGGAACAGCCATCCGGTTGGCCCCCAAGACACGAGTGCTCATCAGCGGCAGCAGGCTGGGCTTCCGATTTGAAGACGAGGCTGTCTTCCTCGGCTCGGATCTGTCAGAGGCCCTGAATCGCGACACCAACCTGCTCCGCCTCGAAGTCCGCCACTCCCTCACTCCGCTCACCACTGTCATCGCGAGGGCGGACGCGCTGACCGACAGATTCATCACGACCCACGAACGCGATGCCGACACGGTTCGCGTACAGGCCGGACTTGACCTGGCGCAGCGAGCGTTGATCTCCGGCAAGGTGCTTCTCGGATACGCGACCCTGAAGGGCGTTGGTGGTGGAGCTCCAGACTACAAGGGGCTCATTGGAACGATTGGAGCCGGCATCACGGTCTTTGGACGCACCCGGGTCGAATTGGCTGGTGACCGGGAGGTTGCCTACTCGTACGACCTCACCTACCCCTACTTCCTGCAGACAGGTGGCATGATCACTGTCACGCCTCGCCTCACAGATGTCTGGGACATCCAGGGTCGCATTGGTGTCCAGCGCATGGCCTATGCAAGCCGCACTGGTACCCAGGGACTACCTCGAACCGATCACGCCACGACAGAGGGGGGTGGCGTAGGCTACCGCCTCGGCCGTGACCTCCGCATCGGACTCAACCTCGACTGGCAGCGCCGCACCTCACCACTCCAGACCCGCACGTACAGTGGTCTCCGAATTGGGACATCAGCCACCTATGTTCAGCGCTAGCCTTCGCCGGCATCTCCTCACCATCACCGCGACGCTGCTCATCAGCGCCACAACTGTGCTGGCCCAGATCACCAACTATGTGATCGGCCCACAGGACGTGCTCACGATCACCATCTTCGATCAACAGGACCTTGGCGGAAAGTTCACGGTAGAGGCTGATGGCACCTTCACCTTTCCCCTCATTGGGCGCTTCAGAGCGGGTGGTCTGACGCTCCGCCAGGTGGAGGAGGGGCTCCGGAAGGAACTCGCGAACGGCTTCTTTCGAAATCCCCAGCTCAGCGTCACGATGGAGCAGTACCGCAGTCAGCGTGTCTTCCTGGTTGGCGAGGTCCGAAACCCGGGAACCTATCCGCTGACAGGCAACATGTCCCTCATCGAACTCCTGTCCCGCGCAGGCTCCATGACCGATGATGCCTCTGGGGAAGCGCTCATCGTGCGACCCAAGGAAGGAAAGCCGATTGAAGGCCCCCTCCTGCCAAGAGTCGCCGGCGGCTCAGCTTCCGATGATGCGGCCGAGGTGATCACCATTGACATCACGAGGCTCCAGAACGGCCAGCTCTCGCAGAACACCCAGCTTCATGACAATGACACGATCTTCCTTCCAAAGGCCGATGTCATCTATGTCTTCGGCCAGGTGAAGAACCCCAGCTCCTACAAGCTTCGGAAGGGTATGACGATCCTGCAGGCCCTCTCGCTGGCAGGTGGTGTCACTGACCGCGGATCCACAGGTCGCATCAAGATCGTGCGCATTGTCGATGGCAAGCGAACCGAGCTACGCGCACGCGTTGAAGACACAGTGCTTCCCGGCGACACCCTCATCGTCCCCGAGCGGTTCTTCTAAGCCTGCCATCCCTGAACACCATGACCGAACCCAACACTCCAGACGACGGCTCTCTACCGGAAATCGACTTCAGTCCCTCAAGCGGGTCTCGCCGTGGAGGCGCCGAGCCGATCGACCGCCTCAGCAGCGACCCGCGGGGCAACCCGGCTACCCGATACCCGGTCCAGGGTGCAGGGTACGGTGACGAAACGGCTCAGGGCGAAACGCATCTGGTCGACTACCTGCGGATCGTCTACAAGCGACGGCAACTGACCGCCGCAGCCTTCATCCTGATTTTCGGATCCGTGGCGGTCTATACCTTCACCGCCAAACCGGAGTATCTCGCCCGCGTCCAGATCCTCATCGAGAACGAGAATCCGAACGTCGTCAAGTTCGACCAGATCTACGAACAGGACAAGGGGGCCGACGAGTACTACCAGACGCAGTACCGCATCCTGCGCAGCCGCCTCATTGCCCGCCGCGTCCTCGACAGCCAGAAGCTCTGGAAGCATCCCGCATTTGCCAATCCGAAGACCATCTCCGGAACCGTCATCGGAGCCATCGCTGGCGCCGTCGACCGTGTCGGTGACATGCTCGGCGCCAAGGCCGCCTCTGAGCCGCCGGACAGCCGGGAGACCCGCTCCCAGACGGCAGCCATTGACGGCTTCCTGCGGCACCTCATCGTGTCACCGGTCCGCAACAGCCGGCTCGTTGATGTCTCGTATGAGTCCAGTGATCCGAAGCTGTCGGCTCAACTGGCGAACGCCGTGGCCGAGCAGTACATCGCCCAGAGTCTCGAGTTCAAGTTCAACACCTCCAAATCCGCGACCGCCTGGCTCGAAGAGCAGATGACCAGCCAGCGGAAGGAGGTGGAGTCGAGTGAGAATGCCCTCCAGCAGTACCGCGAGCAGAATGATGCTGTCTCCCTTGAAGAGCGACAGAACATCGTGGTTCAGAAGCTGGCAGACCTGAATGCCGCGGTCACCAAACTCAAGACCGAGCGCATCCAGAAAGAAGCGGCCTACCTCCAGATCAAGGCCGCACAGAATGACCGGACTGCGCTCGATACCATTCCGGCCATCCTGGCCAGCGGATTCATCCAGCAGCAGAAGTCCGAGCTGGCCAACCTGCAGCGCCAGCGAGCCGAGCTCTCCAACAAGTTCGGTCCCAAGCACCCCGACATGGTGAAGGTCGAGCTGGCCACGCAGAGTGCCGAGGTCAAGATTCAGGCTGAGACGGAGAAAGTCATCCAGTCGCTGCGCAACGACTTTGAGCAGGCGCGTGCCCAGGAGCGCAGCCTCTCGATTGCGCTCGAAGAGCAGAAGCGGGAAGCCCAGGACCTCAATCGCAAGGGCATCGAATACGGGGTGCTGAGCCGCGACGCCGCCTCGAATCGCCAGATCTTCGACAGCCTGATGCAGCGCACCAAGGAGACGGGCATCTCGGGAGAACTCCGCACGACCAACATCCGCGTGGTTGATGCGGCAGAGCTTCCACGCGCACCCTCTTCTCCGGACGTCCCGTACAACCTGACGCTCGGCCTCTTCGCTGCCCTTATCGTGTCACTCGGTCTGGCCTTCTTCCTCGAGTACATGGACAACCGGATCAAGAACCCCCAGGAGGTCATCCAGTACCTGGACCTCCCCTTCCTTGGTATGGTTCCGGCCATCTTCGAAGGGGAGAATCCGCTCATCGGGCGAGGTGTGTCACCCGGCTTCGCCGAGGCCTTCCGCTCGGTTCGCACCAATCTTCTCTTTGCCTCCGCCGAAGAAGGCGGACGAAGTGTGCTGGTCACAAGCACCAGTCCTGGCGAAGGCAAGACCGTGGTTGCCGCCAATCTGGCGGTGGCACTCGCACAGTCCGACCAGCGCGTGCTGCTCATTGACGGCGACCTGAGGCGTCCGCGCGTACACTCGATGATGCAGATTGCGCAGGAACCGGGGTTGTCCAATGTGCTGGTCGGGCGATGCAAGGTCTCTGAAGCTGTCCACAAAACCGAGACACCCGGACTCTGGGTCCTGGCCGCCGGAGTGTGCCCACCCAACCCGGCCGAGTTGCTCGGCTCCGCCCGCTTCAAGGAATTCCTTGTCGCGCTGAAGCCTCACTTCGACTGGATCGTGATCGATACGCCGCCGGTGATGGCGGTGACAGATTCCTCCGTGGTGTCGCACCTGGCGTCGCACGTGCTCTTCGTGGTCGGCTGTGAGATGACCAGCCGATACGCCGCCCAGCGTGCCGTCGAACAGCTGTCGCGGGTGCGCGCCAAGATGGTTGGTGTCGTGCTCAATCGTGTGGACCTGGCCCACAACGCGTACTACTACTCGCACTACTACAAGCGCGAATACGGCAAGTACTACGCGGACGGCGCGAGCACCGCACAGAACTAGCCGCCTCAAGCAGGACGCATGTCATCCCGCCATCCACACGCCGGCAAGATCGCCCTGGGCACGGTCCAGTGGGGTCAGCCTTATGGCGTCAGCAATCGCTCCGGTCAGACCACTCCGGACGAAGTACGCGCCATTCTCGTCCATGCGCACAGTCAGGGCGTGTCGCTGCTGGACACGGCGGCGGACTACGGCGACGCCGAACAGGTGCTGGGTTCGATGCCGGAGAGTGCCGGCTTCAGCATTACGACAAAGACGACCCGGGCTCGCACGCGCCATTTCACGGTGGCCAACCGTCGTCAGGTGGAGCTGGCATTCCGACAGTCACTGGCGCGTCTCAGACGACCATCGGTCCACGGTGTCTTCGTGCACCACCCGGACGATCTGCTCGGCAACGGCGGCGACCGGCTCTGGGACACGATGCTCGGCTGGAAGGCAGAGGGCAAGGTGCAGCGCGTCGGGGCCTCGGTCAATGGTCCCTCCCAGGTCGAGCGGCTGCTGGAGCGATTCCCGCTGGAGATCGTGCAGCTTCCCTACAGCATCTACGACCAGCGCTTCGCGACACTCGGACTGCTACGCGCACTCAAGTCGGCCGGTGTCGAAATTCACGCCCGCAGCGCCTTCCTGCAGGGCGCCCTCCTTCTGGACCCGGAGACACTGCCGCCGCATCTCATGGAAATCAGGCAGACACAGGCCCGCGTCCACGCTCGGGCCCGCGAACACGGCCAGTCCCTGCTGAGCCAGGCGCTTGCGTTCTGCCTTGAACACGCCGACATCGACCGCGTCGTGGTCGGCTGCGAGCGCTTCAGCCAGGTGCAGGAGGTGCTCGCCGTGCCCGCCATGGGTTCTCTCGCTGAGCGCTTCGCCGAGTTCGCCATCGAAGACACCCACATCGTGGATCCGTCCCAGTGGCCGCAATGAGTTCAGACCAGCAGCATCAGGCGTGGGTGTCCGGTCAGGCGGCCGACGAGTATTTCCTCCGCAACCGAAGCAAGCTCGACGCAGAGTCGGCACTGACGCGCGCCACGCGGTTCCTCGCCTCGCATATCAGGCCCACGGACAAGGTGCTCGAGATCGGAACCGCGAATGGCCGGGTGCTCGAACAACTGCGCCGGTTGACCGGCTGCGTCGCTTCTGGCGTCGATCCTTCGCCAGCCGCCATTGCCGACGGAAGCCGGCGGTATCCGGAACTCCGGCTCAGCGTGGGCTCAGCTGACCATCTCCCGTGGGAGGCCGCTGCGTTCGACGTGGTCATCCTCGGTTTCTGCCTGTATCTGGTCGACCGGGCGTTGCTGCCATCGGTCGTGGCGCAGACCGACCGCGTGCTGGCGGATGGCGGGAGGCTCATGATCACCGACTTCGACCCGCCATCGCCACGGCGCCGGGAGTTCGCGCATCAGCCCGGGCTCTGGTCCTACAAGCTCGATTACACCCGGCTCTGGCTGGCCAATCCGCAGTACGTGCTGGCTGAACGCATTGCCTATAGCCACTCCACGGAAACGTTTCACGCGGACCCGGACGAGCGCGTGGCCTCCAGCGTGCTGATCAAACAGCCGATCGCCGCGGCGTACCCGAACCTCGCCTCCTCTCTCTGACGCACGTCACGATGCCGAAAGTTGTTGCTGTAGTACAAGCCCGGATGGGCTCGACGAGACTGCCTGGAAAGGTCATGCAGGACCTTGGAGGGCTACCCGCGATCGGATTCCTGCTGGCGCGTCTGGCCCGAGCCACCAGTCTCGACGAGATTGTGGTGGCCACGCCCGAGCACGCGAAGAACGACAGCCTTGTGGCGTATGTACAGGAGCTCGGCTATCCCGTCTACCGCGGCAGCGCCGAGGATGTGCTGGACCGCTACTACCACGCGGCCCTGTCGCAGCGTGCCGAGGTCGTCATTCGTGTCACAGGCGATTGCCCCCTGATTGACCCAGGTCTCGTCGACCTGTTGTTTAGCCGCTTCACGGAGGCCGGCGTCGACTACGCCACCAACAGCACGCCGGCCACCTACCCGGACGGCGTGAATGTCGAGATCTGCACCTTCGAGGCCCTTGAGCGCGCCTGGCGTGAGTCCACGAGGCGCTACGACCGCGAGCATGTCACGCCATTCCTGCGGGACTCCGGCCTCTTCAACTGGATCAACGTTCCGGCCGAAGCCGACTACTCGCTGCAGCGCTGGACCGTGGACGAGCCGGAAGACCTCCAGGTCGTCAAGGCCGTTGTCGATCACTACCACCCATGGACCGAGTTCACCTGGCGCGATGTGCTCGAGCTGAGTCGGACCCGGCCCGAGATGTTCGAAGCGAACCGGCACCTCGTGCGTGATGAGGGCTCCATGATCGGGAACGGTGAGAAGCTCTGGAAACGCGCCCGCAGGATCCTGCCAGGCGGAAGCATGCTCCTCTCCAAGCGCGCGGAGATGTTTCTTCCTGGGCGCTGGCCCGCGTACTTCAGCCGCGCCAAGGGCTGCAGCGTGTGGGATCTTGACGGCCGTGAATTCATCGACGCCGGCTATATGGGTATCGGGACCAACACCCTCGGCTACGGCCATCCTGAAGTCGACAGTGCCGTGCTGGAGACGGTGGCCGCCGGAAACCTCTCGACCCTGAACTGTCCGGAGGAGGTGTTTCTGGCCGAGCGGCTCGTGGCCATGCACCCCTGGTCGGACATGGTGCGTTTCGCCAGGTCCGGTGGCGAAATCAATGCGGTGGCGATCCGCATTGCCCGAGCGGCCGCGGGCAGGACGAAGGTGGCCTTCTGCGGGTATCACGGCTGGCATGACTGGTATCTGGCCGCCAACCTCGGCGACGAGTCCAGACTGGCCGGTCATCTCCTGCCCGGGCTGGAACCCAACGGCGTGCCCCAACAGCTGAAGGGCACGGCGCTGCCCTTCACGTTCAACAACTTCGCCGAACTCGAGGCCATTGCGGCCGACCCTGAAGTGGGCGTCATCTGCATGGAGGTGATGCGCAACGTGGAGCCGTCACCAGGCTTCCTCGAGCAGGTGCGCGCGCTCGCGACTGCCAAGGGGATCGTGTTGATGTTCGACGAATGCACCTCGGGCTTCCGGGAAACCTTTGGCGGGCTGCACAAGAAGTACGGCGTCGAGCCTGACCTCGCCACCTTCGGCAAGACGCTCGGCAATGGCTACGCCGTCACGGCCGTCATCGGCCGACGGGCGGTCATGGAGCACGCACAGTCTTCGTTCATCAGCAGCACGTTCTGGACCGAGCGCATCGGCTCGGCCGCGGCACTCCGCACGCTCGACGTCATGGAACGGGAACAGTCCTGGGAACGCATCACCGACATTGGCCAGACGGTTCAGGCCCGATGGCTCGAGTTGGCCGCCAGGCATGGTCTGCCGCTCAGCACTACCGGCCTCCCCTCCATGGCCACCTACACCATCGCCAGCCCCAACGCGCACGCCTACAAGACCCTCATCACGCAGGAGATGCTCAAGCGCGGGTATCTGGCCACCACAGCCCTCTATGCCTGTCTGGCCCACACGCCAGCGGTACTCGACGGCTACTTCGAGGCGCTCGACCCGGTGTTCGGCCTCATTCGCCAGTGCCAGGACGGTCGATCGGTTGACGACCTTCTCGAAGGCCCCGTGAGCCAGGTCGGTTTCCAGCGACTCAATTAGGCATGCGTATCGCCATCACCGGAGCCTCAGGCATGCTGGGCAGCGCACTCGTCGAGTGTTGCGCTGCCAACCACGTCGTGTGCGCCGCCTCGAGGCGGCAGGGGCTCAGCCTGCCTGGTGTCGAGTGGACCCTGTTCGATCTGACAGAGACGGCCGCGGTGAAGCGATGGCTCTCCGCCTCCAGGCCTGATGTGGTCATTCATAACGCGGCCATGGTGAGCGTGGATGGCTGTGAACGCGAACCGCACGCCGCGGCCTGGCTCCACTCGGAAGTCGTCAACCTCCTGGCCGAAGAGACGCGTCGCAACAACGCCTCCCTTGTGTACATCTCCACGGACTCGGTCTTCAATGGCCGGGCAGCGGCGCCATACGGGGAAGACGCCGAGCCGCATCCGCTCAACGTCTACGCCACAACCAAACATGCCGGCGAGCAGGCCACGCTTGCCGAAGGCGGGCTCGTGTTGCGGACGAACATCTTTGGCTGGAGCCCAACGCCACGACTGTCGTTTGCCGAATGGGTCCTCAAGGGTCTTGTGTCGGGAGAGCGGCTGACAATGTTCACCGACGTTCACTACACGCCAATCCACGTGCATCACCTGGCGGGCTTGCTGCTGGAGGCGCTGCAGCTCAGCCTTCGCGGTGTGTTCCACGCCGGTGGATCGACCGTGCTTTCGAAACACGCCTTCGCGCTCCGCCTCGCGCAGGCCTTCGGCCTTGATCCAGCGCCCATTGTCGCCACGTCGATCGACGCCGGAGGACTGGTGGCCGAGCGCCCGAAGAACATGGCGCTGTCCACGACACGGCTGGCCACAGCGCTTGGCCACGTGCTGCCTGATGTGGATCAGGGCATTGCCCGCTTCAAGTGGGAATACGACTCTGGCTGGCTGGCGCGCCTGAAGCAGGGGACACCCGGACCCGGCTACCGGTTCTGGGAGGCTCATGCCTGACATCGACATTGCTGGCCGCGCGATCGGCCTCGCGCACCCGACCTACTTCATTGCCGATGTCGCCGCCAACCATGACGGAGACCTGGAGCGCGCCAAGGACCTGATCTACCTGTGCGCCGAAGCCGGGGCCGACGCCGCGAAGTTCCAGCACTTCACGGCACCGACCATTGTCAGTGACTACGGTTTCAGGTCTCTGGGCTCCCAGCAGTCCCATCAGGCCGCCTGGCAGAAGAGCGTATTCGAGGTCTACCAGGCCGCGTCTCTGGATGTCGACTGGACCTTGGCATTGAAGGAGACGTGCGACAAAGCCGGCATCACGTTTTTCACGTCGCCCTATTCCTTCGACCTGGTCAACGCCGTCGACCCGTACGTGCCGGCCTACAAGGTTGGCAGCGGTGACATCACCTGGCTCGAGATCATCGACCACATGGCCAGCAAGGGGAAACCGATGCTGCTGGCGTGCGGTGCCTCGACGGCTGACGACGTCAGTCGTGCGATGGCCGTCGTGCAGGCGCGGACCCGGGATGTCGTGCTGATGCAGTGCAACACCAACTACACGGCATCCCTCGAGAATTTCCGCTACATCCAGCTGAATGTCCTGCGCACGTTCGCGGCCATGTACCCAGATGTCACCCTGGGGTTGTCAGACCATACGCCCGGTCATGCGACCGTGCTCGGCGCCGTAGCCCTGGGTGCCCGCGTGGTGGAGAAGCACTTCACCGACAGCACACGCCGGGAAGGTCCAGACCATGCCTTCTCGATGGATCCGCGCACCTGGCGCGAGATGGTGGATCGGACACGGGAGCTGGAACAGGCACTGGGCACGGGTGTGAAGCGCGTCGAAGACAACGAGCGGGACACCGTTGTCCTTCAGCGACGGGCCATCCGGCTCAGACGCGACGTGCCGACCGGCCACATCCTGACACCGGGCGACCTGGAGGTCCTTCGGCCCTGTCCGGCCGACGGCCTGGCTCCCTGGCACCTGGCGGACGTGATTGGGCGGACTGCAGCTACGGCATTGCACGCGGGGGCACATCTGCGATGGCAGGATCTGACATCGCCATCGTGATTCCGGCCCTCAACGAGGCCGGGACCATAGCAGACGTCGTGCGCCGCGTGGCGCCACACGGCGCCGTGTTCGTGGTCGATGATGGTTCTTCAGACGGCACTCGTGAGCGCGCCGCCGAAGCAGGAGCCACGGTGGTACGCCACGAACACAATCAGGGCTACGACGGAGCGCTCAATTCCGGCTTTGCGGCGGCGGCGGCAGCCGGCGCCCGCCACATCATCACGTTCGACGCCGATGGTCAGCACGACGCGGGCCTCCTGCCTGTTGTGGCGGCGCGACTCCATGGCGGAGACGATCTGGTGATCGGCGTTCGCTCCAGCCCGGCTCGCGCCGCCGAGTGGTTGTTCGGTTTCTACACCAGGCTCCGGTTTGGTCTCAGCGATCCGCTGTGCGGGCTGAAGGGATATTCGGCGCAGCTCTATCGGGAGTTGGGACACTTCGATTCGTATCACTCCATCGGCACAGAGCTGATGCTACATGGCATGCGAAGCGGAAAGCGCTTCACGACCCTCGCGGTTCCGATCGCCCCGCGCCATGGCGCGCCGCGCTTTGCCCAGCGCTGGCGAGCCAACGCGAAGATCGCCAGGGCGCTGTGGATGGCGGTGATCTCGTGACCGAGAACAGAGCGTTTCTCCGAGGGCACTGGGATGAAGATGCGCTGGTGAAAGATGCGGATCAGCTCCTCTCGGAACTCTTTCCGATCTGTCGAAGCATCACAGGTGAAGGAGTCAGGAAGACGCTGAATCGCCTCGGGGAACTGTCGCCACTCCAGATGCATAGCGTGCCGACGGGAACTGGGTGCTACGACTGGACTATTCCTGATGAATGGAACATCTCGGATGCGTATATCGCGCTCGAGGATGGGACCCGGATTGTGGACTTTCAGTCCAGCAACATTCATGTGGTCAGTTACAGCGAACCGATCGATCGCCTCCTCTCATGGGAGGAACTGGCGCCCCACCTCTATACCCTGCCAGCGATGCCGGAGGCCATTCCGTACCGCACGAGCTACTATCAGCGGAGCTGGGGCTTCTGTCTCTCGCATCGACAGTGGCTGGCCATGGACCGCAGCTGTCTGTACAGGGTTCGAATTGACTCCACGATCAGGCCAGGCGTCCTCAACTACGCCGAGGCGACCGTGGAGGGCACGTCAGGCTCCACCTTTCTGATCTCCACGTACTGCTGTCACCCGTCGCTCGCCAACGACAATCTGTCCGGGCAGGTGCTGTGGAGCCTTCTCCTGCGTGAGCTACGCCGTGCGCCCACCAGGCACACGTACCGTTTCGTGAACGTGCCAGAGACGATTGGAGCCATTGCCTTCCTCTCTCGAAACGAAGCCGCCATGCAGGAGGTTGACGGCTGTCTGGTGCTCACGACCGTGGCAGGCCCTGGGCAGTGGGGCGTCAAGCGCACGTTCAAGGGCGACCATCTCCTGGACCGCATCGTGACGCAGGCGTTTCGCGCGCGGTCTGTGACTCCACTCGACTATCCATTCGATGTCTTTGGCAGTGATGAAGCGCAGTACTCCATGCCGTTCTTCCGCATTCCCTGCTGCACGATCACGAAGGACAAGTACTACGAATACGACGAGTACCACACCTCCCTCGACAACCTGGAGTTCGTGAACCCTCTGGCACTCGTCCAGTCACTGGATATCTACCTCGATGTGATCGAACGACTCGAGATGAACACCAGCTACATCGGAACAGAGCTGCACTGCCAGCCAATGCTGGGTCGGCGCGGACTCTATCCCAACCTTGGTGGGGCCGTGCGTCAACGCCCAGCGAAGGGTCATCAAGGCGATGGCTACGACCTGGATGCGGGACACCGTCTCCAGAGCCGGACGCTTGACGCGATGTTCTGGACCCTCTTCTGGGCGGACGGCACGGCCACGCTTCTCGACATCGAAGAGCAGACCGGCATTCCGATGGCAGCGCTTCATTCTGCCGCGACCACGTTGGTTCAGGCAGGCCTCTTGACGAAGGCGGAGGCCAAGTGAAGGTCCTCTGGATAGGCGGTAGCCATCCGCGACATCTCTACTTTGCCCAGCAACTGGCAGCGTCAGGTGTGCTGACCGCCGCAGTCATCGAGCAACGAGAGCAACTGGTTCCAGAGCAACCTGTAGGTCTGTCTGCTCAAGACTCTCTGAACTTCGTCAGGCACTTTGCGGAGAGGCAACGTGCCGAGGAGCAGACGTTTGGCAGACCCGCGCCTCCCGATGTACCGCTGTGCAGGGTGACTGCAGACTCCCTGAACAGCGACGCGACGGCAGAGTTTGTGAAGTCGCACTCGCCGGATGTGGTTCTGATCTTCGGGTCCGGTCTGATCAAGGGACAACTGCTCGAGGCGCTACCATCCGAGGCGCTCAATCTGCACCTCGGCCTGTCTCCCCGCTATAGAGGCGCTGCAACCCTGTTCTGGCCGTTCTACTTCCTGGAACCAACCTACGCCGGGTCGACGTTTCACTACATCACCGCCGAGGTTGATGCGGGAGATGTCGTGCACCAGACGGTGCCGGACCTGTTGCCACACGACGGGATTCATGACGTCGCCTGTCGAACCGTTGTGGCCTCAGCACACGATGCCGTCCGACTGCTGCAGGTGAAGGCATGTGGGGACTCCTGGAACCGCGTTCGCCAGCGCGGAACCGGAAAGAAGTTTCTCGAATCGGATTTCCGTCCGGCACACCTTCGTCTGATCTACAACCTGTTCGACAATGACATGGTCGGCCAGTATCTGAAGGGTCACCTGAGCTGCTCCTCGCCGCGACTGGTCACGCAGTTCCCAACCCATGAGTCCTGAGCCACACGCAAAGCGCATTCTGGTCGTGGCTCATGACGCTGGCGCTGCGGAGGTCATCGCCGCATGGGTGGCTCATCATCCGGAGCACCAATACACGTTCCTGATCGAGGGACCTGCGCGCCAGGTCTTCATGCGGAGATGCCAGATCACGGCATCGTCCGATGTCACCCAACTCGAGTCGTTGGTTCGAGCAAGCGATCTGATCCTCTGCGGCACGGGCTGGGCCTCACAACGTGCGCAGGACATCATCCGGGTCGGTCGAGAGCTCTCGTGCCGTACAGCGGTCTATCTTGACCACTGGAACGAATACAGACGTCGATTCGAGATTGCAGGACGAGTTGAGCTTCCCGATGAAGTGTGGGTCGGTGACCCGTATGCCTTTGCCATCGCCGAACAGGAATTGCCGGGCGCGTCCATTCGGTTGGAGCCCAATCTCTATCTGGCAGACATGGCAGATGCCATTGCGGACCTGGCGAGCACGGCACCTGCACGGTCCGGTGAAGGCTGGCGCGTCCTGTACCTCGGAGAAGCCGTGAGGGAGGCCGCCGATAGCTACAACGGACACAACGTGTTTGGCTGCTCTGAGATCGAGGCCCTGGAGGCCTTTCTCCAATACCTGATGGACACCCAGACACACGTCGCGCAGGTGTTGCTCAGGCTGCATCCTGCAGAAGCGAGAGATAAGTACGACGCTGTCATTGAACGTTGGTCGAACACGTTCGCGATCAGCAAGGGACAGCCCACCCAGACCCTCGCGGAGGACATCGCGTGGTCAGAATGGGTTGTTGGTCTGGACACCATGGCCATGGCCATTGCCGTAACCGCCGGACGACGGGTGTCGACCACCATTCCGCCGCACGGACGACCTCCGACCATTCCGCTGCCAGGAATTGAGCGGCTCTTCGCATGAGCGCCACCACACCATCACGACCCAGAGTCGTAGCCACAATCGAAGCCAGGATGACGTCGTCCCGGCTGCCTGGGAAGGTGCTGCTCCCTGCGCAGGGCGCACCGATGCTGCACCACCTCATCAGTCGCCTGAGGGCGGTTCCACTGCTCGATGACATCGTGCTGGCCACCACGACCAACGCGGACGATGACGTGCTCGTCACGTTTGCCAGGAGCGAGGCCATCCAGGTATTCCGCGGCAGCGAAGACGACGTGCTTGGCCGCGTGCTGGGTGCGGCCGAAGCTCATGCGGCCGACGTCATCGTCGAAATCACCGGCGACTGTCCCATCCTCGACCCGGAGATTACCGATCACGTCATCCGCATGTATCTCGCGCATCCCGGAGCCTACGTCAGCAACAATCACCTACAGTCATACCCGGATGGCATGGATACGCGCGTCTTTCCGACAGCCATGCTGCGCCGTTCGGCCAGCATGACCGATGCGCCACTCGATCGGGAACACGTCACGCTCCACATCCGCAACCACCCCGAGCTGTTTGCCCATGTCCATCTGGTGGCGCCCGCCTCGCTCCACTGGCCCGGGCTTGGTCTGACCCTGGATGAGGTGGCTGACTACGAGATGATTCGTCGGATCATCGAGCACTTCGGCGACGAGCGGCCGCTCTTCGGCTGCGCGGATGTCCTGGCCCTGCTGCGGGCGCGTCCAGACATGCTGTCCATCAACCAGGATGTCCGCCGCAAAGGCGACGCATGATCGAACGCGCGCTCATTGTGGGGCTCGGCCAGATTGGATGCGGCTATGACGTCGCCGATCCGGACCTGACCCGCGCCCAGACCCATGCGCGCGCCCTGGCCTCACATCCCGCCTTCTCGCTGGTCGGCGGCGTGGACCCGGACAGTCAGCATCGCGGGCGGTTCTCCGAGGCCTACGGCCTTCCCGCGTGGCCCACACTCGAAACGGCGCTCGCTGTCACGCGGCCGACCGTCGCCGTCGTGGCGACCCCCACGGCGGCCCACGCCGCCACCGTGGAGCAGCTGCTCGCTACCGATGGCGTTCGCTCCATCCTGTGCGAGAAGCCGCTGGCCGATACCACCATCGAGGCCCAACGCCTCGTCGAAGTGTGCCGTGCGCATGCCTGTCAACTGGTCGTGAACTACATGCGCCGCTGCGAGCCTGGCGCCATCGAGGTGCGGAACCGCATTGCTGATGGCCGAATTGCCACGCCGCTCAAGGCCGTGGTCTGGTACTCAAAGGGTCTCATTCACAACGGCTCGCACTTCCACAACCTGCTGGAGTTCTGGTGCGGGCGCGCAACCGACATCAGAGTGCTGGCTCCGGGCCGTCGCCTGGTGAGCGGCGACCGCGAGCCGGATGTCCAGGTCACCTACCCGTCTGGCTCTGCCGTGTTCCTGGCGGCTCGCGAAGAGTGCTTCTCCCATTACACCATTGAGCTCGTCGCACCCAACGGGCGGCTCCGGTATGAGCAGGGCGGCGCGAGGATTGTCTGGCAGGCCGCCATTGAGGACCCGGACTTTGATGGGTACCGGATGCTGGCGCCGATGGGTGAAGAGCTCCCAACCGGGATGCACCGCTCCCAATGGCACGTGGCCGACCACTGGGCTCGCCGGCTCAACGGGCAAGCTTCTGACATCTGCTCGGGTGAGGACGCGTTGCGGACCCTCGAGCTTCTCCTTCAGGACGACACCGCAGCATGACCACAGCCACACAGCCGGGAGAACTGGCGCTCCTTGGTGGAGCGCCAGCCATTGCGGGCGACTTCCGTCGCTACAACTCCATCGGCCCGGAAGAAGCCGCGGCCGCCCAGCGCGTACTCACATCCGGCGTGCTCTCCCGGTTCCTCGGCAGCTGGGGACCGGACTTCTACGGCGGGCCGGAGGTGCAGGCGTTTGAACGCGCCTGGGAGCAGCGCTTCGGTGTCCGGCACGCGGTCACGGTGAACTCACTGACCTCCGGCCTCATCGCCTCGCTGGGCGCCGTCGGCCTTGAGCCAGGCGACGAGGTCATCGTCAGCCCGTGGACCATGTGTGCCAGCGCGACGGCGGCCCTGCACTGGAATGCCATTCCCGTCTTTGCCGACATCGAGCCAGACCACTTCTGCCTGGACCCGGCGTCGGTGGAATCGCAGATCACACCTCACACCAGAGCGATCGTCGCGGTAGACATTTTTGGTCAGTCCGCGGACACCGCTGCGCTCGGAGCCCTCGCGAAGCGGCACGGGCTCCACCTCATCTCCGATAC
>JAKFYA010000241.1 GCA_021731095.1 Acidobacteriota bacterium
GCGCTGGTGGCACACAGCACCACTGGCGCATCCGGATTCCAGCCGAACTGCGCGCAGAACGCCGCGCGGGTTGTCCGGGCCTGGAACCAGGATCCAATGCCGGGTGCGCCAATCACAGCGACATGGTGCCCGGGAAACCCGTACTGCTGGACCGCGATGCGGCGATGCCGCGAGCTCCAGACCGCCAGCGCATCTGGCCAGGCATGCGGGGCGCCCTCGGCAAAGAACCCGTCCCAGCGGTCCACCAGCCCCACCGTGCGGATACCCAGATATCGGGCCGATCGGACACAGTCGCCAGCCAATGGACCCAGCGCCGGCGCCACCATCAGCAGGCCCGGCTTGAAGGCCGTCAGGGCGGCCACCAGCTCAGGCGGCGGTGGCATCCGTTCTTCGAGCGCGCGCAGCCAACCCGGCATGGCACGGCGCACCGGCCCCAGGCGAAGGACCGGATGCTCAGCGAGCCGCGCCGCCCACGGGTGTACCAGCCTGGCCATCCGTCTGGCGGCCAGCCACGGATCCGAGGTCGTGCCAGCGATGTGCGCCTGGTCGCGCAGGCCACTCACTACGGCGGCCAGTCCTGCCCAGGCATCCTGTCGGGGTGGAATCGCGGCCAGGCTCAACAGCGGCAGCCGATCCCTGATCTCCAGCAGACGCGGGTGTGCGAGCGCGGTCTCATCGGCGCACAGCAGCAGGACAGGTCCCCGCTTGGCCAGATCGAGGATGGTGTCCTCGTACACCAGCGCCCGTTGGGCATCCGGAAAGGCCAGCGCGGCGCGCAACTGGGCGGGTTCGTCGATGGCCACGCTATTTCTGCTCCTGCGATGGCCACTGACGAGCCAGCTTGGTGAACCGCCAGATGGGCGGACGCCCGGTATCCGGCGTCCGGCCGCCAGCCGAATCGCGCGGCGCCGTAGGCACGTGTTCACGCGCACGTCGACTCACGGGGGTGCCCGCTGCGCGTGCCGCGCGCAGGCGCTGCTTCTCGGCGTCACGCTCAGCTTTGCCTGGACCACTGCTGCCAGGGACGGACGTGGGAGAACCTGACCTTGGAGCGCCCGCCTTCGCGGCGGCCGCCACGGCAATGGCATCAGCCTTCGCGGCGGCAGTCACGGCGATGGCATCAGCCTTCGCGGCCTTGGCCTCGCGGGACCGTTGTTTCTCGGCATCACGCGTTGTCTTGCGCAGTTCCTTGGCCACTGCCTCGGGTGAGGGTTCGACCACTGTGGCCGCCCTCTCCTGGTCTCTCTGCCGCCGGGCGGCCACGCGTTCCGCCGCCTTGGCCTCGTGGGCGGCCTGGCGCTTCGCCAGCTTCAGCGCCATCTCGGCTTCGCGTACTGCCACCTTGTCTGCGGCATATTTGTCACGCGCAGCGCCAGAAGTGCCGGCCTGCTCCGGCCGGCCCTGGGAGGCCAGCCACTTCAGGAGCCATCGTCCGACGCGCAGGCCCAGAGGCGATGCCTGCGGCACGTGCGGTCCGAGCAGCGCCATGCGGCGCACCGCGGTGACCACCGCTTCGTCCGCCAGCGCGGCATCCGCCACGACGACGCGCAGCGGCTCCATGCCGGCCTCGACGGCTGCCAGCCGCTGGGACGGTGTGGACACGACCATCCAGTCGGCGCCGGAGTTCGCGACCGTCGCGCCGGCATCCCTCACCGTCACGCCACCCACGCGGCCCGCCGCCTGACGCCAACGCGACACCACCTCTGCCGTCGCGCCCACGCAGACCACGCGCACGCTCATACGGGCTCACCGGCAGCCGACATCAGCTCGGCCTGCACGCCTTCGGCAAGGCAGCGTTCGCGAATCTCGGCGGCATAGTTCGGATTCATCACCACCACAGCCAGACGCCGACCCGCCAGCCGGCGCAGCGCCGAGGGGCTCTCGATCAGTCGCCCGCTCAGCGGCACGAAGCAGCCCTGCTTGTTCGTGTTCACGTCCACGGCGACGTCGACAATCGTGGCATCCGGGTCGACCAGCAGCGTGAACATCACGCCCTTGGTGGCCATGCCCCACACGGCCACGGAAGCGCCCTCGGCCTTCAGCGTCTGCAGACGCGCGCGGATACCCGTCACGCGTGCGCGCTCCTCACCGGCATACGCCACGCAGGCCGCGGCCACCGGATGCAGGGCATCCTGCGGCGTCGGACTCCCGTCAGATGCCACGGCTGCCGAGACGGCCTCGATCCAGCGATACTGCGCGCCGAAGGCCAACTCGGTTCGCGTCACCGAGAAGCCGGCCCGTGTCAGCGCCAGCCGGAGGCTGTCCTCCGTGAAGTAGTTGCAGTGTTCGTAACAGAAGTCCCAGAACGCGTCATGGCGGAGAATCCAGCCCAGGTCCGGCACCTCGACGAACAGCGGCACGCCCACGCGCGTGCCAAGCGCCCGACGCAATTCAGCCACGAACGGCACCGGCGAGGGAATGTGTTCCAGCACATGACGGCTGACAAACAGTGAGGGTTCGGCCGTCAGCAGCTCATCCGAGAAGACGCCCTTCACCAGGCGGATGCGGCCATCCGCCAGCGTGCTGTCGGCTGGCAGGGCCGGGTCCACGCCAAGCCCACGCACGCCTGGCCAGATGCGCGCCAGCACGGACAGGAACTTGCCATTGCCGCAGCCGATGTCGACGACATAGCCCTGCTCCAGGCCATAGCGCTCGCCCAGCGTGCGGGCAATTTCTTCGTAGTAGCGATCCATGACCGCGGACGGGACCGCGTTGTCATAGGAGTCGTCATACTCCAGACGCGCCGGTTCGAAGGCCTCGTTCCAGCCGAAGCCGCAGACCTCGCACACGGCCAGCGCGAAGCGGCCATCGCGGGCAGCCCGCGCGCCCTCGCGTGTCCGATGCACGGCGTTCTGCATCGTGGGCAGCCGGTCACGAGTCACCGTCGTCCGCGACCGCGTCGCGTCGCATACCGGACAGGTCATCAGGCCCGATCCCATTCCTGCAGCCACCCGCGATACCACTCCACCGTCTCGGTCACACCCTGGTCGAACGTGTACGCCGGTGCCCAGCCCAGAAGCGAGGCGGCTTTCTCTGAGGAGAGCCACTGGTCATGAATTTCGGCTCTGGCGGTGTTGCGGATGTCCGGCTCAAGCCGCGGACCACCCATGGCACCGGCCACCGCGCCGATCACCTCGAGCACCGTCCGCCTGGCATCACCACTGAAATTCACGGCGTGACCGGCCTGGCCCTCAAACGCCGCTTCCGCCATGCGGAGGTAGGCCGAGGCAGCGTCCTTGACATAGAGATAGTCGCGCACGAACGTGCCGTCGCTCCGGACGATGGGCCGCTCAGCGCGGTAGAGCGAGCGGATGGTGCCAGGCACGATGCGGCTGAAGTTCAGGTCGCCGCCGCCGTAGATGTTCCCGCAGCGGGCCACCTGCACGGGCAGCGCGTACGTCCGGTGATAGCTCTGGGCGATGAGGTCGGTGCATGCCTTGGACACATCGTAGGGATGCTCGGCGCGCAGCGGCGTCTCTTCGGTGTAGGGCAGCACAGGCGACTCGCCATAGGCCTTGTCGCTCGACGCCACCACGACGGCTCCGATGGCCGGCGCATGCACGCGACACGCCTCCAGCACGTTCCAGGTGCCACGGATGTTGGCCTCGAACGTCGTCACCGGCGAACGCAGGGCGGGCCCCACCAGTGACTGCGCGGCCAGGTGGATCACCGTGTCGACCTCATACACGCCGACCGCACGCTCGACCGCGTTGTAGTCTTCCAGCCCACCATAGACGACAGCGAGCTTGTTGATGTCGCCGCTGCGTACCAGTTCGGTCCGCGGATCCACATCCAGCGCAAGGGTCACCACCATCGCGCCCCGCTCCAGCAGCGCCTTGGCCACCCAGGAACCCACGACACCAGTGGCGCCCGTCACGAAGACGCGTCGCCCGGCCCAGATGCGTCCAGCCGTCATGCTCACGCGCCCACCGTCTTTCTCAGCCACGCGCTCGGCCAGTGGGTGACGTTCTGATCCAGCTCGCTTTCATTGAACGGCCAGGCGGGCTGCTCAAGGGCGAACTCTGGATGGGTCGTGAGGAAGTCCTCGACGGCCGACACCGGGTTGTCCTCGCGCCAGGAGCGCGTGCCACGCGGTGCGTCGTACACCTCCTGCATCACACCGTCCGTGGCGACGATGTAGGACCCTGGCGTCACCAGCGGTGCGTAGGCTTCCAGTTCGGCGCGCACGTGATCGCGCAGGTGGTTGGAATCGAGCAGCATCAGCACCGTCTCGCCCGGTTTCACGAGACTGCTGACCTGAGCGACCGTCTCGGCCGCAATGGAGCTGCCCTCGACGAGGGTAATCAGATGCGACAGCGGATGCGCCTCGATGGCTGCCCGGTTGTGCGGCCGGATTTCGATGTCGATGCCAACCACGCGCCCGCGCCCCATTGCCGCGCAGAGGCTGGCGTAGTAGATCAGCGAGCCGCCGTGCGCCACGCCGGTCTCGATGATGACATCGGGCGCGACCCGGTGGATCACCTCCTGCGTGCGAATCATGTCGTCGGGCAACTGGATGACCGGTCGTCCCAGCCAGCTGAAGGTGTAGGTGTACTTCTGGTTCCAGCCGACTTTCAGCCAGAGACGCGAGAGGGCCTCGAAACCTGCCTTCGAATAGAGAGGGATCTCCGTCTGGCCGTCCGGACCGGTGCTGATGATGAGGTTGCGGTCCGTATCGATCGTGTATGTCATGCGTTCGTCATCCTGTCCTGCCCAGCCCACCATGCGCAGGTGTCCTGAATGCCATCCGGCAATGTGAATCTCGGGGCGAACCCCACTTCTTCGCGCAGGCGCGTCGTGCGCGCCTCCACCACCGGATACGGGTCCGTCACGGCCGCTCCCGGCTCCACGGCCACCACGGAGCGCATCGCCTCGCCCACCAGTCCGGCGAGCACCGACAGACTGGTCCCGCTGCCGGAGGCCAGATTGACGGCGCCGGTCACCTCCGACGCCAGCAACGCCGCAAACGCGGCCCCGACATCGGCGACGTGCATGTAGTCGCGCACCTGCGCGGGGTGCCGCAGCGCCAGAGCGCGGCCACGCTGGGCGGCCCGCACCATCAGCGGCACCAGCCGCTCCGGAGCCTCATCAGGCCCATACATGAAGAACACCCGGCCCCACGCGAACGAGATGCCCGTCTGCGCACACAGCCGTTCCAGGATGTGCCAGAGCCCAACCTTGCTGGCGGCATAGAGCGAGGCGGGCGCCAGGGGCGTGGTCCGCTCGTCACACACGCCGGCGTGCCAGTCGTACTCGGCGGCGGAGCCGGCTGCCACCAGACGGCGGCCGCCAAACGCCACGAAGGCCCGTGCCAGCGCCAGTGTCGACTGCACCCAGCGCAGATTGTCGAGCGAGGTGACATACGTACCCGGCGTCACGTCCCAGGCCAGATGCAACAGCGACTCGGGTTTCAGTGTGGACAGCAACGCCGTCACCGCCCGATGGTCGTGCAGGTCGCAGACGTGCACGTGGATGCCGATTTCAGGCACGCGAGCAGGGTGCAGACTCAGCAGATGCACCTCCGCACCACGCGCGCGCAGGGCACGCACGGCATGCCGGCCAATGAAGCCGGTGCCGCCGGTCACGAGCACGCGCGCTCCGGTCATCGCGTCAATGTCCCCCACTGCTGATCCTGCGCCGAGAGCGTCATCGGCTGTCCGGGCCACCGGATCGCCAGCGTCGGATCGTCCCAGCGAATCCCGTCTCCGGCCTCACGGGCGTAGTACGCCCCGAGGTGATACAGGACCGTGGCGTCATCCGACAGGGTCAGAAACCCGTGCGCAACCCCTTCCGGCAGGAATACAGCCCGGCGATTGGTGGCCGACAGCTCGAACGCGTCCCAGTGTCCGAACGTGGGCGAGTCCGGGCGGATGTCTGCCACCACATCGAAGATGGCACCGGTGACACAGGTCACCAGCTTGGCATCCTGATGCGGTGCCCGCTGGAAGTGGAGGCCACGCAGCGTCCCCGCCTGCGCGTTGAACGACAGCGCCGTCCGGACGAACTCGCCGCCCCAGCCGTGGGCCCGCAGCTCGCGAAGCTGGTACAGCTCGGCGAACCAGCCACGCTCGTCCGTCGCCGGTGACGGCTCGAACAGCAGCGCCCCCGTCACCCGGGTACTGACCTGCACGCTCACAGGATCTCGACGGCCGGAATGGGAATGATGAAGCGGCCGCCAGCCTGACGGAACGCCTCTTCCTGCCGCATCACTTCTTCGCGCAGGTTCCAGACCAGGATCAGCAGGTAGTCCGGCTTGCGCTCGGCAATGGCCTCAGGGCCAAGCACCGGAATGCCGCACCCCGGCATGCGCCGCCCCTGCTTGTGCGGATTGCGGTCCACGACGAACGACACCGTGGCCGCATCCAGCCCGCAACAGTTCAGGAGGATGGTCCCTTTGGCCGCCGCGCCGTACGCCGCAATGGTCTTGCCCTGCGCCCGGAGGCCGGCCAGCGTGTCCCGGAGTGCCGTGCGCACGCGCTCGACGCCTGCGCCGAAGCCGTCGTAGTACGCCGCGCGGTCCAGTCCCAGGGTGCGCTCTTCAGCCAGCAGAGCCTGGGCGGTGGCACCGTGGGTCGCGCCGGCGCCGATGACGTAGCGCAACGAGCCGCCGTGTATCGGCACGCGCTCCACGTGCTGCAGCACCATCCCGTGACGCTGCACGAGCGCCGCCACCGCGTGGGCCGAGAAGTAGCAGAGGTGTTCGTGATAGATGGTGTCGAACTCGGAGTGCTCCACCATGTCACGGACATAGGGCGCCTCGATCACCGCCACGCCGTCCGGCGTGAGCAGCGTGCGGATGCCGGCCATGAAGCCGTTGAGGTCGGGCACGTGGGCCATGACGTTGAGCCCGAGCACGGCATCCGCCCGGACGCCACGCGCCACGAGTTGCTCCGCCAGTTCCTTGCCGAAGTAGGCCACCTCGGTGGGGATGCCGCGGGTGCGGATGGCCTCGTCGGCCACGGTCTGTGCCGGCTCGATGCCCAGCACCGGCACACCGGCCTTCTTGACGAACTGCAACAGGTAGCCGTCGTTGCTCGCCACCTCCACCACCAGGCTTTCAGACCCGAGCCCTCTGCTCGACACCAGCCAGCCGGCCAGCGCCTCGGCGTGCGTCAGCATGGACGCCGAGTAGGACGAGAAATACAGGTAGTCGGTGAACATCTGGTCCGGCGGCACCGAATGACGCAACTGGACCAGTGAACAGGTCGTGCAGAACGCCAGATCAAGCGGGAACCGCGGCTCCGGCTCGGTCGAGGCGAACGGCGGGTACGCGTTGGCCAGCGGCAACGCACCGAGCGACACCACCGGCGAGAGCGCGTCGCTGCCACAGGAGAGGCACGTCGTGCGCGCCGTGATTGCATGCGTTACCGGCATCAGCGCCACGTCTTCCACTCCGCCTTCCCGTTGTTCCAATGTTCTTCGAGCATCGAGCGGTCGCGCAGCGTATCCATGCACTGCCAGAAACCGTCGTGCCGGTAGACGGAGAGCTGACCATCGCGCGCCAACCGCTCAAGGACGTCCACTTCAAGGCTGTCCGTCGCGTCGTCCATGTAGTCCAGTACACCAGGCTCGAACACCATGAAGCCGCCGTTGATCCAGCCCTCCCCGATTTGCGGTTTCTCGGTGAATTCGACCACCGCGTCCCCGTCGAGCTTCAGGCCACCGAACCGCGCGGGCGGCCGCACGGCCGTTACCGTCGCCAGCCGGCCGGTGCGTCGATGCGCCGCAAGCAACTGCTCGAGGTTCACATTCGACACGCCGTCTCCGTAGGTGAGCATGAAGGGACCCTGTCGGAGCAGCGGCGCCAGCCGGTGCACGCGCCCACCGGTGCCGGTGGACAGGCCGGTTTCCACCAGATGCACCTTCCAGTCTTCGCACTCGCTGGTGTCATGCAGGTCGCGGGCACCGGTCTTCAGGTCTACCGACAGCGACGCGCTCAGCAACTGGTAGTTGAGGAAGAACTTCTTGATGACGTGGCCCTTGTAGCCAAGCGCCAGCACGAACTCGTCGTGCCCGAACTGGGCATAGTGCTTCATGATGTGCCACAGCACCGGCCGGTCACCGATCTGGACCATCGGCTTCGGCAGCACCTCGGTCAGTTCGGCCAGACGGCTGCCGCGCCCTCCGGCCAGGATGACGACCTTCATGCCTCTCCTCCCACGACGTCCGCCTTCCGGCGGTCCCATCGGTCCAGTGTGTCAATGGACGGCATGCTCAGCACGTCGCCCTCGCTCGGCAGCCGCGGATGTCGCTCGGCCCAGGCCATCGCATCGAACACGGTGTCAAAGCGCAACGCGGCCAGATCTTCCGCCGGGTCAGGCGCCTCGTCGGGATCCACCGGCGCGTGTTTCTGTTCGTCCGACGGCAACTGCATCGCCGACGCCACGTAGGCCCGGCGACCACGCACAGACGCCTGTACCGCTTCGGATTCCTGGCTGAGGCCGTCGATGAGTGCGTCAAGATCCTCGGTCCGGTCCACCCCGTTCCTGGCAGAACGGTTGTAGTCGGTGAGGCAGCCCAGGTAGTACTGCGTTCGGTCGAACTCGTACTTGGCAAACACGTCCGGGAGCTTTCCCTTCACGAACATGAAGTCATTCATGACCAGGGCATGCGTGAAACAGGCATCGGTCGGCATCTGGCCAACCAGTTCTTTCCACCCGAGGCCCAGGTCGCGCAGGAACCGATCGGCGAGCGGACCTTTGCGCCGGAAGGCGGCGCCATTGCCCAGCCCGCAGCTGATGAAAAGACCGTCATCAATGACCACCACGCGGCGACCCAACCCGAGCATCAGATACCCGGACGTGTAGTCGGGACATACAGGTGGGCAGATGCGGCCCAGTGGAGACGAGCGGGCCCGATCGAGAATGTCGCGCCGGCAGACAGCCGTCATCAGCTTCGGCAGCACCTTCGGGGAGTACTTCGGGTTGCCGTGCAGAAAGTAGTTCAGCAGGTCTGAAGCCTCGTGTTCCACGCGCTTCAGCGAGCAGCGTCGCGGTCGGTAGACACGTCCGGCCACGTCACGGCCATAGCTGTCCGGAAACCAGCAGATCACATCCGCATCCGTCCGGTCGATCTCGGCCGCGGCCAGCTGCAGCGCGTCGCGCCGCAGCACCGAGCGGTCTGTGAGGATGCCGACATATTCGCCGCGCGCGTCCTGCAGTGCGCGCTCCCAGTTGTCAGGCATGGACAGCGAACCGCTGGTACGGACATACACCAGCCTAGGGTCGTCGAAGCTCTTCACCACCGCACTGGTGGCCACGGCCTCGGCCGCGTCGCTGTTGTCGCAGACGATGACCTCCAGATCCGTCCAGGTCTGGTCCAGCACACTGCGCACGGCATTGCGCATCCGGTCAGGCCGGTTCTTGGCCGGGATGGCAATGGTGAAGCGTGGTCGCGTCATCGCTGCACCCCGTCTGCGGTGTAGACGCATCCCGGGACCAGTGCGCGCGCTGGTGCGGGCGCCAGCGAATCGGCCCGGGGGCGCGCCATCGATTCGAGGAGGTCGCAGATGATGGGCGACACGGGGTGCGCCAGTCCGCCAGGCCTGATGAACCACTCCACAAACGCGCGGCGCCCTGCCGCCTTCTCGTCGGTGCCACCAAGGATGCGAGCCACGCGTTCGGCCACATCCTGCACATCGGGCGACACTTCCATGAAGTCGCCCTTGAGCAGATGGCGGAAGTGGCCCGTGCGGCCCTGGGCTCCGTAGAACTCGTCGGACACGATGGTCAGGCAGGGCCGGTCGGCCACCACCGCTTCGAGAAACGCGGTGGTGTTCAGGCCAAACACGCACGACGCCAGTGACAACTGGTTGAAGTAGTCCTGCCAGGAATCCGGCGAGTCGGCCTGATCGCCCTGCTTGGGATAGAGCACCACGCCGGGATGATCGTAGTCCTCCCAGACATGGGGGTTGGTCGGGTGCGGACGGACAACCAGCGTCGGCGCCGCACCGTCCGGGAACCGCGCGGCAAGGGCATCTGCCATCGCCGTGACCGTCGCCACCTCGCTCTGGATGAGGGTGCGGGAGCTACACAGATAGAGCAGGTACGGCTTGTCCGGCGGACAGCCCATGGACGCCAGCACCGCTGCCCGTCCGGCACTCGGCTTCATCTCGAACAGGCCATCCAGGTGCGGCGCACCAGTGACGCGGATGCGGCCGTACGGCACGTCGTGGAGCGAAACCGCCTCTTCAGCCAGCGCCTCGTTCCAGAGCACGAAGACGTCCGGGAGAATCTGGACAGTCCCCTTGCTGGTGAGGTTGTCCCAGCTATTCACGTAGCCCACGGTGGGCACGCCGAGAGAGCGGGCCGCGTGGATATAGTCGGCTTCAACCGGGCCCTTCGGCCAGATGACGGGCGCCACCAGCGCCACGTCGGGGTCGATCCCCTTGATGAGCGACACAATCGTCTCGCTCGGCGGCACCGCCTCCTCCACCCAACGCCAGGCGGTGAGCGGCAGGGACCCACGCAGCAGCCGCCGCAGCACGGGAGACTGGAGCCGCTCCTGCCACTGGGGAGAGAGCTCTTTCTCGATTCCTTCAACCGTGCGGTCGGGAGCGGGATGGGCCGGCCGCAGGTAGCTGGCGCGGTTGACAATCTGGCGACCGGTCGCCAGCAACTGCTGCCAGGTTTCGGGGGGCTCAGGGCGGTATCCGGTGGTCACGCCCTGAATCTCGGACTGGGCTACCTGCAGTCCGCGTCCGAGAAAGACCGCCTTCTGCTTCTTCCGCTCGATGTTGGCCGCATCGAGGCGGGTCCCGTGCAGGAACACCACCTCGTGCCCACGCCGCCCCAGCTCGCGCAGCACATTGTCGAGATTCCGGAAGAAGTTGATGTGCTGAACAACCATCAGCACTTTCATGGTCGGCCCCGATGTGTCACGAGTTCACGTACCCGATGGTAGGGGACCACACTGTGCCGTCTGCAGACCCACGCATGGAATTGCCCCGCCAAAACCCTAATCGTACCTCGTTTGGCAGGCGGATCTTCTCATTGTTCCGGGGTTCCGGCAATCAGGCCGTGGGCCGTGGTGTCGCCCACGGCCGACACCCCCTCGTCGTAGAATGGGCGCCTGACATGGAACGCACGCCGCCGCTGGCCACCGTCGAGGAGATTCTGGCCGCCATCGAGGGCCTCTCTCCCAAGAAACGCTTCGCCCTGGCCCGCCATCTTGGAGAAGAGCTGACGGGCACTACGCCGGAGGGGTATACCACCTCCGCCCGCTCGGGCAAGGAACTGCGCCGCCTCAGCGGACACCGCGACCCCCACACGCTGACGTGGCTGGCGACCTTCGACGCCAGCGATGTCTTCTACGATATTGGCGCCAATGTCGGGCAGATCACCTTTGCGGCCGCTGCCCTGCCGGCCATGCCCCGGGTGTTCGCCTTCGAGCCGTCCTTTGCCAGCTTCGAGTCGCTGGCCCGGAACCTGTCGCGCAACAACCTGTTTACCCGCGTGGTCCCGCTGCAGGTGGCCCTGCTCGACCAGAGCGGGCTCTCGCCGATTCATTACACCAGCACGGATGCCGGCACCTCGCTGCACGCCGTGGGCACACCGGTGAACTACCGGGGCGACACCTTCGAGCCCGTGCAGATACAGCAGGTGCCCACCTTCGCGCTGGACGACCTGATCGCGCTGCTGGGCCTGCCACAGCCGACACGTGTCAAGATCGACGTGGACGGCTTCGAGGCCAAGGTCCTGTCGGGCGCTGCGTCCACCCTGGCCGGCGGCACCATCCGGGATCTGGTCGTCGAAGTGGTCGATCATGACGCACGTGGCAGCCGACTGTCGGAGATTGCCGCACTGATGGCCCGACACGGCTACGCGCAGGCCGACATGGTCACCCATGCGCCAACCGACAACATGCCCCCCGTGTCCGATGTGTTCTTCGTGAAGGCCGGAGCCCGACTCCAGGCCACCCTGACCCACCCATGACCAACGTGTCTCCAGACGACCCTCAGACCCGCGCGCGGGCAAAACAGGAACGAGCGGCAGAGAAGGCCCGCCGCGCGCTTGAGCGGCTGGCTGGTGTTCAGGGCGCGTCTGGTGACCCCGTGGATGCCACCCTGCTCAACACCATCGCTGCCCTGCAGCAGGAGGTGGCAGAGCTGAAGGCGAGCTACTACCTCAGCGGGGCCCACAAGAAGATCGATATCCGGGCGGAAGTGCCCTTTGGCGAGATTGCCCTGGCCGTGCAGGCCGAAGGGCGAGCCGGGATGCAGCTCGACCGGATGTACACGCTCTGGCAGGGCGTCACCGGCGCCCCGGAAGGCCCGATGGCAGAAGTGGGCGCCTACAAGGGGGGCTCGTCGCGACTGATGGGCGAATCGCTCCGCCGCGCAGGGCGCGCGCCACAGTTCTACGTCTGCGACACCTTCGAAGGCCACGCGCGGGTGGACCCGGTGCTCGACACCGTCCACAACGACAACCGGAAGTTCCGTGACACCTCGGCCGAGTCGGTCCGCGAGTATCTCCGCCAGTTCCCCTTCATGGAGGTGGTGCCAGGCGACATCCACGAGACGGCGACTCGCTTCGACGGGATTCCTGGCTGGGCGTTCATACACGTGGATGTGGACGTCTACCCCGCCACGGACTTCTGCCTGCGCTACTTTGCGCCGAGGTTGCTGCCGGGAGCCTGGCTGGTGATTGACGACTACGGCTTCACGACCTGCCCGGGCGCGAAAAAGGCTGCCGATGACTTTGTGGCCGAATTCCCGGAGTTCCGCATGCTGCATCTGCTCTCCGGGCAGGCCATCGTGTTCAAGCGCGGCTGACCCTCAGTCGCGCAGACCGAACCGCGCCACGACCTCCCGGTAGAGCGGCACGGCATCCGCCTCGATCCGGTCCTGCACATTCCTGGCGAGAACCTGCCTGAAGCGGGTGGTCGTCGACGTATCGATGTCCGTCCGAAGCTCGTAGCTGCTGTCGGACAGGACCGGCATGCCGTTGTAGGTGGGCTGCAGCAGCCCATCCGAGAAGGCCAGCCCCATCCAGTCGCACAACCCGCGCATGGTGGCCTCGGTGTGCATGACCAGATCATCAAACACCACCACCCGCACGCGGTCGCCGTACGCAGCGGCGGCAGCCAGACTGGCCTGGGTGGACGCAGTCCACTCCGGAAGCGCAGCCGACGGGTCCTCGGCAACACGGTGGCGGATGGCAGAGGCGTACCAGGACTGGGGATTCCTGACGATGGTCACCAGTCTCCCGTCCGGATAGTCCTCAAAGAACCTGGCCACGCTGTCTTCGTGCATTACCAGACGGGCGACAAAGGCTGTCACCCAGGCCTTTGGGCCGGCGTGCAGATTCTGGTAGTCCAGCCAGCCGCCAAAGAGGCTGGTCAGATAGGCATTCAGAAGGGCGCGACGCGACGCGTCCGGGCGTGCAGCGAACCGATCCGAAAAGAGCTCGGCGGCGAGCGCGCGATCGTAAACGAAGGGATAGAGACGTACGCGCTCAGGCTCCTGCGTCCGGGTCCAGTCCGAGTACTTGAAGTACCCGCCGGCCTTGGTGAATTTCCGAGGCCACCGTTCCTGCAAGAGGGCCAACGCCGCCTCTGCCGTTGGCGCATCCTCCGGCGAGAACGCCGGCCAGTTCCACTTGGCGGGACGCCCCCATTGCAGTTCAGACGGATGCGCGAAACAGGCCGGATGCCCGTCAAACAGGCGAGCCAGCAACGTCCCTCCAGACCGCTGCACCTGGGAGATCAGCAGCATCGGCTGGGTGACAGACGGGGTCCAACGGCGCCGTGCCTCGCTCACCGCCAGCGAGGCCTCAGACAGACCCGTGGCGTTGCGGGCCACGCGAACGGCGACCAGTTCTTCACCCAAAGCGTGAACCTGACGTCGAAGCGCCTCGATCTTGACCGAGGTCGCCTTGCGCCTGTCCGCGAGCGCGCGATAGCGCTCCAGCAAATCCAGGTAACGCGGGTCCGATGGCACTTCTTCGGAGCGATGGGGCATCTGAGCGGGCGGAACGGGGGCCGTCTGAACAGAATATGACGAAGTACGGAACACTTCCACGGCGGCGCGGCAATCTTTGCGGACCGGACCGGCCATGGCACACTAGCACCCACAGCGCATGTCCTTTTCAATCAGGCGTTTACTGGGGAACGCCCTCTACACCCTCCCACCGCTCCACAACCTGCGGGCGCACAATCTGCGACTGACGCGACGCGTCGCGCGCCTCCGGACGTCGCTGACGCGTGTCACAGAACAGCGCGCCGCCGCACGCCGTCGTGATCAGCTCGCACGCGACACGATGCGGCTGCGCATGGAGACACTTGAGCGCGATCTGCAGGACCGGACGGCCGCCCTGCGCCTGCTGCAGGCCGTGCACCTGAAGCCTGGCGAGATGCTGGCCCCCTCTCTGGGCCATCGTGTCGTGGCGCTCAAGGCCGGCACACCGACGCCCGACGCCGTCGCACGAGATCGCGCATGGCGTGAGGCCTGTCCACCCTATGCGGCCGCGGCCCGCAGCGTCAGCTCCGGCGTTCCGCCAGCGGGCACACGACAGGTCACCATTGGTGGACTGACGTGGTGCATGCCGAGTGACGCGGCCACGCCTGGCTCGCTGTCTCACCGCATCGTGGATCGCGGCTGGTTGCCCCTGGACGATGTGGCACGCGTTCGTCGCCTGGTCATCGGAGGCGGCATGCTCGACATTGGCGCCAACATCGGCACGACCGCCATTCCCCGGGTGCTCCTGGGTGACTTTACGGTGGTCTACGCAGCCGAACCCGACCCCGACAATTTTGCCTGTCTCGTGTCCAACATCGCCGTGAATGGCCTGACCGGGCGGATCATTCCTGACCCGGTGGCACTCTCCAGCCAGACAGCCCCTCTGCGGCTGCGTCGTTCAACCCATATCGGCACGCATCACTTGCTGGCTGATGACGAGAAGGCCCACGTCCCGTTTGTGGAGGTACAGGGCTATACCGTCGACGACTGGCTGACACGCCTCGGCGTGACCCCGCGTGATCTTTCGTTCATCAAGATTGACGCACAGGGTTGGGACGGCCATGTGATGCGCGGCGCATCCACACTCCTGGCTGCGCCGCATCTGGTCTGGCAGGTGGAGTTCAGCCCGGTGATGATGAACAAGACCGGCATGGGGCTCCGCGAGTTTGCCGCACTCACCGCTGCCCACTTCACGCATGTCCGATTGATGGCCGGCGATGAATCCGAGCAGCCCGTTTCTGCCGTGGCCACCATCGGCGCGGGACTCGAGCCGACTGGCAGCTATACCAATCTGCTGCTCTACACGCGACGCGACTAGGCGGTCCCCTGTGCCTTGTCGCGCTTCTGCTTGAGCGCCTCGTACCGTTCGCGAAGCGTCCGGTACTTCGAATCCAGGTCCTTGAGGCGAGCCTCAATTCTGGCGGCGGCTGACAGGCCAGTGACCGCGGTCCGCCCCGACTGACGTCGGGCCCGCTCCATCTGCTCGGCTGACCGCCAGTGGAGATATTCCCAGCCCGAGAGACGGGGATCGCCGTCGGCGGACATCCAGCGCGCTGAAGCCAACCGCACCTGCTCCTCGAAGAAGGTCAACGGCACGTCCTCCTTCGGGTACATCGACGACACACCGTCGAGCCGGCTGTTCGCGAGGCGGAGCCCTTCCACCTCGAGCGGGAAGTCAGCACCAGCTGCGGCCATCTGTTCGTCCATCAGCGCCTGGGCGAAGGCGTAGAGCTCCAGGTCGTAGCGATTGTGAGTGGCGATGGCTTCCGCGTTACCCTGATCGCCCACCCGAGGCATGCCATTCATGGGTTGATAGAGCACGCTGGACCAGTGCAGCTGGCGCCGCATCAGCACCACGGTCTCCCGGAAGCGATCTGTCACGCCCACCACCGAGAAGTGTGTCCGCAGATTGTGCTTGGCCACCGCGAGCATCTCGGCTGTGCACTCCCCGTACGGGGGATCAATACCCGACAACCGGCGTGTCTGCCCGTTGTCCACTTCGAGGCACAAACCGCTGCGAACCAGGGCCATGGGGTCCGGACACTCGCGTCGCACCTGCTCGGCCACCGGAAAATCAGGCTTGGTGGTCTCGCCGTCATCTTCGGTTCGCCCCGCCCCGTATCGTCCCGAGGTCAGGTGGTTGAACACCGACCGGACACGGGCGACGGGTTCGCGGATCAACGTGGCGTAGCGATAGGGCCCGCTGAGGTGCTCGTGGAGACCGAACCGCATGTGGCCTTTGATCAGTCCGACCTGGGCCATTTCGTCGTTGGACAGACCGACGACCCGCTGCCAGCGGGAATCGGGATGTACCACGGCCGCAAACGGGTCCACTTCACCGACAGTGGCGGTGCCAAGGGAACCGTAGTGCCGTTGCATCAGGAACGTCAGCGTCCTGCCAGCGGTCTTGGGAATGTGCAGGAAGATGACGCGTTCCTGGGGCGGAGTGGATCTGGGCATGATGCTCGAACGGGCAGGCGGACGGGACACATGCCACACGGAGACAGACCGTTCCACGAGGCGACGTACCGCCACACGCTGAAGATGTGGTTAATCGAGTATGAGGAAGTCTCGAACGGAGGCGCAATACCCCACGGACGGTATTTCAGACTGAATTGTGTGACAAGACTGTGACGCCCGAATACCGAGCACCACCATGCTCACTTGTGTTCGTTCAGCGCTGTCGTTCCTTCACGGCGGCGCGCGTCTCGCGGTCGACCTCGCGACGGCGAATCGTCTCGCGCTTGTCGTGCACCTGCTTGCCCTTGGCGAGAGCCACGGCCACCTTCACGCGGCCATTTTTGTAGTACATCCGCAGCGGCACCAGCGTCAGACCCTTCTCGGCCACGCGGCCGGTGAGCTTGCGGATCTCGTGCCGGTGCAGCAGCAGCTTCCGCTGCCGTCGCTCCTCGTGATGAGCGTAGCCGGTATGGCTGTACGGGCTGATGTGCAGGTTGAGCAGCCACACCTCACCTTTGTCGAGACGGGCATAGCTGTCGCGCAGGTTCACGCGACCTTCGCGGATGGCCTTGACCTCGGTACCAAGCAGCGCGATCCCGGCCTCGAAGGTTTCGAGAACGGCATAGTCGAACAGCGCTTTCCGGTTGTCGGCAATGGAGCGCTCGGATTCCTTCTCGGTAGCCATGACGGTACAGACCAGTCTACCGGTAGCAGGGCCAGCCCGTGTCGCGCCACGTGCCGGTTGGGGTCAGCGTGCGAATGGCGAGGAGGTGCATGCTGAAGTCGTTCCCCAGATCAAACTCGCCCACCGGCTGGTAGGCGGATGCCAGATAGCGATCAACCTCTGGGAATTCAGTCTTGAACCGCTCCAGACGCTCGCCGACAGGGTGAATGACCAGCGGCACGCGCTGCGCACGCAGGCGCGCCACGGCCAGCGCCTGATCGGCGGGTGTGTCGAAGAAGCCGGGCCGGAGGTCGCCATGGCCGGCAGCGAACGGGCGTTGCGCCAGCGCCGTCACCTGGGGCCAGTAGTCCGTCACAAGAGTGCGGTCTGTCGGCGCGGTGCAGTCGCGGAGGTAGAACGCCAGACGCAGCAGACCCTCGTCTTCGGGCTTGGCCCATGACTCGAGCGGCCAGGTGGTCCCGCGCTCGCGCACCAGCGCCAGCCGCTCCCACCAGCGCTCGGTGCGCTCGGTCAGGTTGGCGCTTTCCATGCGGTGGGCGAAGGACGGGGTGAGGACGAAGCCGGTGCCCAGAACCACCACGGCCACCACCACCGCGCCGGCCACGCGCAGGTGCCAGGCGATCGCCTGTCCGTCACGCCCGCGCACCGCGCCACGGAGCAGCGCCCACGCCACAGCCAGCAGGCACGCCAGTTCCAGTCCCGCGACCACCGACACGTCGCCGAACCGGCTCGGGAGATTCCCGCGCAGGAACCCCCAGTTCAGCAGCAGCCCCAGCAGGGCCACCAGCGCCACCTTCTGCCGTGCGCGGGGCCATGCGGCACCGGGCCATCGCTCGGTCCAAGCCGGCAGCGTGGCCAGTGTCAGCAGCGGCAGGGCCATCAGCACCCAGAAGAGCCATGGCACGAACTGCCGCTTGGCCTCACGGTACGCCCCCTGGTCCCACCAGTTCGGCCCTTCTGCGGCCGCG
>JAKFYA010000222.1 GCA_021731095.1 Acidobacteriota bacterium
GCCGCCAGGCCAGGTGATGGTGCACACCGATAGCACGGGTCAGCGCGTGCTGGTCATTCCGAAGATCCAGTTCGGCAACGTGCTCATCGCGCCGCATCCAGACTGGGGGTACCTCCAGAGCAACAAGGCGTTGATGTCGGTCGGCGCGCTCCCGCCGCACCATCAGTACCTCGCGTTCTTCCTGTGGCTGCAGGAGGAGTGGAAGGCCGACGCGTGGGTGAGCCTCTTCAGCAACATCGTGCTCCAGCCAGGCAAGAACGAAGGGCCGTTGGCCACCGACCAGATCGGCATCCTGCTGGGCCGGCTGCCCCACCTGCATCCGGAGCGACTCGGAGCGAACGGAGGCCTGAGCAACAAGCGCAAGGGCATGGCGCAGACGACCGGCTGGTTCAATCTCGTGGCCCCGTCAGAGACCACCGCGGAGACCGGCGAACTACGGGCGCAGCTGGGTCGGTATGCCACACAGGCCGACCCGACCTGGAAGGCCGGGGCAGAGCCAGCCATCCGAGCCGAGCTGGAGCGGTCAGGTGTGGCCAGAGCCATCGGCCTGGACGCGAAGGCGGCCGACTTCGAAACCGTCCGTGCGCAGGCCACGACCTACCTCAACGCCCTCGACCGCTCCCTGGCGCCGCATGGCAGCCGCGTGCTGGGCGAGGTGCCGGAGCCAGGTGTGCTGGCAGACATGGTGACGGGCATGCTGGGCCCGGAGCTGCGTGACGCGGTCGCGAAGGTCGTGCCAGACGCGCTCTCCGTCTCCCGGCGGCTGGTGCGGCAGGTGCTCGTCGACGGACGGACGCCCGCAGACGCGGTGCTGCGGGTGCTGGGGCGGCATGTCGAGGCCGTGGTGCAGACGCTGGCTGATGCGCCGGCCTATGCGGACCGTCTGCGCGCCGCGCCCCGCGAGATCACGGGGATCCTCGCCACCCTGTCCGGCCGGTGGATCGAACCCGGTCCGATGGACGAGCCGATGCGCGACCCGACCGCGGTACCACCTGGGCGTTCCCTCTACAGTTTCAATCAGGCCCTCATGCCGACGCGGGAGGCCGAGGGTATCGGCGTGAAGATGGCCGAGGCACTCGTGGCCGACCACCGCACCCGCCACGACGGCACGTACCCCACGCAGCAGGCGTTCGTCGTGTGGTCGTCGGACATCGTGAAGAACCACGGCGTCACCGAGGCGCAAATCCTCCACCTGCTCGGCACCCGCGTGGTGCGGAATGCGCGAGGCGAAGTGACCGGCGTCACCCTCATCCCCCGCGCAGAGCTGGGACGGCCCCGCGTGGACGTGCTCGCGTCAATCAGCGGCGTGTATCGCGACCACTTCCAGGACAAGGTGGAGCTGATCACCGAGGCGGCGCGTCTGGCCGCGGCAAGCCCCGAAGCCGACAACCCGGTCGCAGCGGCGGTGCGCGCGGCCGAGGCGAAGCTGCGTGGCGAAGGGCAGTCGACAGAGCGCGCCGCAGTGCTGGCCCGCGCCCGTGTCTTCTCCACCGCACCGGGCGCCTACTCTCCGAGCATCCAGTTCCTGGCCAAGAGCGGCGACCAGCGCGGCGACGAACGGCGGATGGCGGACCTCTTCACCAACCGCATGAGCCACGCCTACGGCGCCGGGCTCTACGGTGCGCCGGCCAAGAGCGCGTTCCAGTCGAGTCTGGCGCGCACCGACGGTGCCACGCTGCCGCGCACGAACAGCGTGAACGGCATGCTGGACAATCCGATGCCAGCCGGGTTCCTCGGCGGGTTGAACCTGGCGGCCAAGGCCGTGACCGGACAGAACATTGACCTGTACGTCAGCAACCTGCGCGACCTCTCCTCGCCGACGCTCGAGTCGGCGAGCCGCACGCTGCAGGTGGAGCTGCGGACGCGCTATCTGAATGAGGGATGGCTGCGCGAGATGCAGAGGCATGGCTACGACGGGGCACGGAACTTCATGTTCCTGACCGACCACCTGGATCTCTGGGACACGACAGCCAGCCAGATGGTCTCGACCGAGGACTGGAGTGAGGTGAAGCAGGTGTTCGTGGACGACCGCTTCAAGCTCGGCATGGACGCCTACTTCGACCAGCACAACCCACATGCCCAGCAGGTCGTGCTGGCCAACCTGCTTGGTGCGGCGAAGCGGGGACAATGGCAGGCCAGCGCCGCGGACCTCGCGCAGGTGGCCGGCCGTCTGGCCAGGAGCGCGGGCGACCACGGGGCGGTGTGCGAAGCCACGATCTGTCGCAACCCCGAGCTGACAGCCTACGTGGAGCAGGCCGTCGCCGGGCAGCCCGGCGGGGCCGCGCTGATGGCGAAGTATCGGCAGGCCATCGCCAACGCGGTGTCGGCCCCCGGTGCTGATGCGGCTCCGGGACTGTCGACAGTGACACCGGCTGGTCCGGCGCCGGGCGCGGCCGCGGCCATGGCCCAGGCCGCCCCGCCCGCGCCTGCGGCGTCAGCGCCCGCGCCGCAGAACGCGCCTGCACCTGACGCGCCTCCCACCGTCGAGGGGCGGGTCCTCGAGTCGGCCACGCCGCCTGCGCACGGGCAGCCGGGCGAGCCGCCGTGGCACCTGTGGGTCGTCGGCGCGCTGGCCCTGGGGCTCTTTCTCGCGGGGTTCTCCAGGCCCATGGGGGGTCTCTCCGGACGTCACGCCTCAATTCAGGCCATCAGAGAGACCACCGGTCGCGAAAACCCTACCGCTCGTTGAAGTCTGCTCGGTCGTCACGGCCGACGGAACAAGGCTGATGTCCATGATGCGATCCGACCCCCGTCTGCCTGTCACGGTGCTGTCCGGCTTCCTCGGCGCCGGCAAGACCACGCTGCTCAATCACGTGCTCCGGAACCGCGAGGGGCGTCGCGTGGCCGTAATCGTGAACGACATGAGCGAGGTGAACATCGATGCCGCACTGGTGCAGCGCGGCGAATCGGCCCTCAGCCGCGTCGACGAGAAGCTGGTCGAGCTCTCGAACGGCTGCATCTGCTGCACCCTGCGCGAAGACCTGCTGAAGGAGGTGGCCGCGCTGGCGCGGGAAGGCCGATTCGACTACCTGCTCATCGAGTCGACGGGCATTGCAGAGCCACTGCCGGTGGCGGAGACCTTCTCCTTCGAGGACGAGCATGGCCAGAGCCTGTCGTCGGTGGCACGGCTCGACACACTGGTCACCGTGGTGGACGCCGTCTCGTTCATGCAGGAGTGGTCCGAGAGCGCCAACCTCGAGATGCGAGGGCTGGCGGCCGGTGAGGGTGACGAACGCACGGTGGCAGACCTGCTGGTCGAGCAGGTCGAGTTCGCCAATGTGCTGGTGGTCAGCAAGTGCGACCGGGTGACCCACACCGAGCGTGACGAGCTGGTGGCCATCCTGCGCAACCTGAATCCCGCCGCGAGCATCGTCTGTGCGAGTCATGGGCAGGTGCCGCTGGACGCCGTGCTGCATACGGGCCTGTTCAGCCTCGAGCATGCGCGACAGGCGCCGGGCTGGATGGCCGTGCTGCGGGGTGACGAGCAGCCAGAGACCGACGAGTACGGCATTGGCAGCTTCGTCTTCCGGTCCAGGCGCCCGTTCCATCCCCGCCGCCTCTGGGACCTGCTTCACGCCGACTGGCCGGGCGTGCTCCGGTCCAAGGGCTTCTTCTGGCTGGCGACGCGCATGCGCGTGGTAGGCGAGTGGTCACAGGCGGGCGGCGCGTGCAGCTCGGAACCCGCCGGGTTGTGGTGGTGCGAGACCCCGACTGATGAGTGGCCAGAGGACGAGGCCTTTCGCGACCAGCTGGCCAGTGAGTGGGCCGAGCCCTGGGGTGACCGCCGTCAGGAGCTGGTCATCATCGGGCAAGGCGTGGATCAGGACGCGCTGTCTCGTCGCCTGGAGGCCTGCCTGCTGACAGCGGCCGAGATGCGGCTGGGACCGGAGGGCTGGGCGCAGCTCGCCGACCCCTTCCCGCAGTGGCAGGTCGTGGATGAGCTGGCGACCCTTCCGGAGACTGGAGACGCGACACATGGGTAGGCACAGCCTCCCGGGAGGCCGCGGCCGTACCCGGCCCGAGCGTCGGACCCTCGTGGTTGGCGCCATTGCTGCCATGGCGATGGTGGCGGAGGTCGCCGGTGGTCTGGTCCTTGGTTCCATGGCCCTGCTGGCCGATGGCATTCACATGGCGGCTCACACAGTGGCGATGGGCGTGGCCGTCTGGGCGTATGCCTATGCCCGCTGGCACGCCGACAATCCGCGGTTTGCGTTCGGCACCGGCAAGGTCAATGCCCTGGGTGGATACACCGGTGCCGTCGTGCTTGGCATGACGGCCGTGGGCATGGCCTGGGAAAGTCTGGTCCATCTCTGGGAGCCTGAACCCATTGCGTATGGCCCGGCCCTGGGCGTGGCGTGTGTGGGACTGTCCATCAATCTCGGCAGTGCCTGGCTGCTGCGGGATTCCCCTGCGGAGGCCTGCGGTGACGGGCACCATCACGGCCATGGCCATAGCCACGCCCATGACCACAATCTGCGGGCGGCCTACCTCCACGTCCTGTCCGATGCCATGACGTCGGTGCTGGCCATTGCCGCGCTGCTGGCGGCGCGGCAGTGGCAGGTGCCATGGCTGGATGCCGTCGTGGGACTGGTCGGCGCCGTCGTGATTGGCTGGTGGGCGGTCGGGCTGGTGGCCTCGGCGTCTGCTACGCTGCTGGACCACCGCGGGCCCGCAGACCTCGAACGACGGCTGAGCCTGGCGCTCGCGCGGGAGGACGGCGTGCCAGGTGTCGGCGTGCGGAGCTGGGCCGTCGGTCCGGGCCGCTACGCCGCCATGGTCACGGTGACGGGACCTCTGGCCGAGACGGTGGCCGACATGCGGACGCGGGTGCCATCCGACCCCGCGCTGGCGATCGTGGCGGTGGACATCACGCCCTAGGCCTGCCGCAGGGCTGGGGCGTCAGCGGGTCGGGCCGTCGCCCTCAACGCGCACCACGGCGGGTGTGGGCGCCGGCTCGTGGGGCGTGCCGAAGAACCGGATGAGCAGCCAGATGTCGACGGCGCCGACCGTGGCCAGCACGGCATACGCGGCGTTGGAGGTGACCAGGCCGACCTCGCCGAGCAGGCGCGACAGGCCAAACGCCACCACCCACGCATCAAAGCTCATGCAGATGCGGCGGAAGGTCTCGGCCTTGATGCGCTGGATGAGGTAGGCGCCAATCGGGACGCCGATGAGGATGCTTGGCAGGATGCTCGGGATGAGCGCCGCGCTTTCCATCGTGAAGAGCCCGGCGTAGAGATAGGCGCCCGCTGTCAGCAGCGACTCGGCCAGACGCACGAAGCCCAGCGCCGCGCGGAAGTCCTTCTGCGTGAAGCCCTGGTTGCTCAGCATCACTGCCAGCGGCGGGCCCGAGATGGTGGTGACCGAGTAGAGCACGCCCACACCGGCGCCGAAGCCCAGCCCCACCGTCTTCTCGGCCTTGATCGGGCGCCGGTAGCCGGCGGCCTGCAGCAGGATCAGCGGCACGAGCACCGTATAAGTGCCCAGCTTCAGCCACGCCGGGCTGACCTGCGACACGATCATCGTCCCCACGACCACGCCAGGCAGCAGGCCAATGACGATGGGCAGCGTCCGGCGCCAGATGTTCGGCAGGGCCGACCGGTTCACCCAGAGCACATAGGCGTTGAGCACGACCTCGATCGGAATGAGCGCCGGGTTGAGCACGCGGTTCGAGAGGAACAGCAGCGCCAGCGGCACCGTGAGCGAGGAAAAGCCATAGCCCAGCGCGCCATTGACGATGGCGGCGCCGAAGGTGATGACTGCGAGCCAGAGTTCTGAGGACATGCGGCCTGGTTACGGAATCCCGAAAAACAAAAAGGCCCGGAAGCGTCTGCTCCCGGGCCTCGAACCTTGTGTGTAACGCCAGCGCTCAGGCGTGGCGGACTGCAGGGGTATGGAGACGCGGGAGGCACCTGCCCCGACAACAACACGACGCGCCGCGAACCCTGCTGAACACGAGGCGTTTGTACCTGATTGCCGGCCGGAGTGTCAATCTCGGTCAGTCAATCTGGAAGTCGATGAACTCCTGAATCTTCCCGTCGACCACGCTGAACACGCCGAACCACGTGCCCGACCCGAGGTTGCTGCCGTCCTGCATGACCATCGTGTCCACCCGCTCATGGGTGACCATCGGACCCACGGCCCGCGTGGTGCCGGGCTTCACCACCATGCTGATGGACTTCGTCCGACTGATGAACCCGTCAAAGGCCGCCTTCGGGTCGGTGAGGCCATTGAATTTCCCGGGACGTGCCGCGGCGAAGTGGGCATTCGGCGCCAGATAGGCGGCCACGCCGGCCGCATCGCGTTTGTTGAACGCCACAAGGAACGCGTCGATCACCGTCATGTTGGCCCGCTCCTGGGCCGTTGGGGCCTTGTCCTGGGCCGATGCGGTCTGCGACAGGCCCATCGCCAGCGCAGCGAGGCCTGCTGTGGCCAGGGCGGTTCGCCGCGTGATGGCGGTGGATCGATTCGGGGTAGATGCCATGTGTCGCTCCTCGTCGCGTGGGCCGGACCCGGATTGCCCGGGTCGGCGAACCGGGATTGTAGTGCAGGCGCGGGGGTGAGCGATCGTGCGGGAGCGCACAGGAATCGTGCGCCATCGGCGCACCCGGGAGGGGCGGCCCTGGGGCCCGTTGCGTCGAGATCTGGCGAAAACCTCAGCAATCTCAGGCCGTACTGGCTGACGCGCCGACCTGGTACCCGGCCTGCACTGTCCCCGGTGAGACAGACGGGGAGAGGACCATGCAGGACCTACAGGTGCCGCACGGCGACGGGCCGGCGATTCTGATTGTGGATGATGATCCGGGAATCCGGGCACTGCTGTCGCGCGTGGTCGAACGCGCCGGCTACGAGGCGCTGACCGCGGCAACGGGCCAGGAAGGGTTCGCGACGCTTGGGGCCCATCAGCGCCGGGTGGCCCTGGTGTTTCTGGACCTCAGGATGCCGGAGATGGACGGTTTCGGCTTCCGCGCGTTGCAGTTGGCCGCCGGTGCACTGGACCAGGTGCCGGTGGTCGTGATGACCGGCCAACCCGTCAGCGAAGAGGAGGCGTCCCGGCTGAGGCCCGCGGCGTGGGTGACCAAGCCGTCCAGCCTGACCACGTTCCAGGACGCCGTGCGGTCCCATGCCCGGCGGGTGCCAGGCATGGGAGCGTCGTCCGAGGTGGCCTAAGCGCCACCCTTCTGGTGCTTCACGGCACGCACGGCGACAGGCGCCGCGGCAAAACCGTCAAGCTTCAGCGTCTTGTTGGCCGCATCCACGGCCACCTTGCCACCCACCGACAGCTTGCCCACGAGCACGCCGGCCGCAGGCGCCATCTCCAGCACCGTGAAGGTTGGCGTGGCAGCGGCGGCACCCTTCCAGGCGCTGAGGTCTGTGTCGGTCACCAGCACGATGTGCTCGCCGTCTGCGGCCTTGAATTTCGTCGCCAGACGGATGAACGAGCCAAAGCCGCTGCCGCTGCGCCAGATGTAGCCGATGTTGGGCGCGCTCTGCAGGGCCGCCAGGCGGTCCTTGTCATCCTTGGCTCCCACGATCTTGCCGCGCTCGTCATCGGTGGACCAGCGAATCAGGTCAACCGTGATGGTCTCGCCCGCCACATTGGGCAGACCGGCGGCAGTGCCCGTGAAGCGGTCGCTGGTGCCCTTGGCGGGGGCGGCCGCAGCCTGTGTGGCGGGTGTGGGAGCAGCCGGCTTGGCGGCCGTCTGCGCAAAGGCCGTCGATGCGGCCAGGACGCCGACGAGGGCCAAGCCCTTCATGCGGCGCTGACTATTCGGACTGAACTGCATCGGTATTCCTCCAGGGAGTATTCAGAACACTTCGTGTTCTAGCACAAGTTACTCTAAGGGTGAAGCGTGTCCCCGACCCGACCCGCGCATCCGCCCATGACCGACCTGCCGCCTGCCTCCGACGTGCATCAGACGTTCATGCGTGCCGCCCTGGACCAGGCGCGTCTGGCGGCCGAGGCGGGCGAAGTCCCGGTGGGTGCCGTGCTGGTGGCCGGAGGCGCCATCATCGCCAGCGGCTTCAACCAACCCATCTCGGCCCACGACCCGACAGCCCATGCCGAAGTGGTCGTCCTGCGCAACGCGGCCAGCGCCCTGGGCAATTACCGCCTGAACGGCACCACCCTGTATGTGACGGTCGAGCCCTGCCTGATGTGCGCTGGAGCCATGGTGCATGCGCGGGTGGAAGAGGTGGTGTTCGGCGCGCCAGAGCCCCGCTCGGGAGCTGTAGTGTCGTCCGCCCGCGTGCTGGAGACGCCGGGCCTGAATCACCGCGTGGCTGTCACAGGCGGGGTCCTTGCGGAAGAGTGCCGCGAGCTGATGCAACGCTTCTTTCGAGACCGGAGAGCCCAGCCCGGGCTATAATCCTCAGGTTCCGCCGTGGTGCCGGCGCGGACGGCGCCCGGCTCAGCCCGGGCGACCGCACACCCAACGGAGAGGTACCGAAGTGGTCGTAACGGGGGCGCCTCGAAAGCGTCTTGCGGGGTAACCCGCACGGGGGTTCGAATCCCTCCCTCTCCGCCATCCCTCGCTCGCACGAACACCCGCGCTAAGCTGGGGCTGTGACGCGCGACTCATCCCCAACCGACGCCCTCCAGGCACTCGACCAGGCGCTGCGCACGCTGTTGCCGCCGGCATATCAGGACACGTACGAGCAGGTGCAACCGGTGTCGATGGGGTCGGCCGGACTGAAGTACGGGCCGGACGGGCTGGTGGCCTGGGACGAGATCTGGGGGAGCTTCTGCGACCTGGCGATGGCAGGTGGACCGCCGCATCGCGGCACGCTGCTGGAGCCAGCGTCACCCGCCGCGATTGCCGCCGAGCCTGATGCTTGTGCGCGCGTGACCGACGAACTCTGCCGCGGGCTGATGCTGGTCACGGGGCTCCCGGCCCGGCGCAGTGATACGCCGGGGTGGGTGACGCTGATCTGCCTCAGTGAGACGATGGCCGACTGGCTGGTGCGTGCCGTCACCATGGAGAATGTCTCGGCTCGCAGTGCCGCGGCGATGGTGGAGCTGCCGGCCGGGCCCCACTTCCGCGTCGCGAAGGAAATCAAGAACGTCATCACGTCGGTGGCCAAGACCTGTCACTACTGGATGGGCCACATTGAGCGCCCGCAGCGGCAGGCCATCGCCAACCTGTTTGCGGTCCTCTCGCGCGAGGCGCCGCTGCTCACGCCAGTCACGCTGGGTGATGCCGTGAACGATGCCTCCATGCAGCGCACGAATGACGGCGCGGGGGCGGCCTACGTCCGCGCGGCCGACGGGGCCATCGCGGCCCTCACGGGGCTGGCTGCGCGCCGTCAACAGGACGGCTGGCTGGGCATCGAGTGCGTGTCGGTGGGTCAGGCCGTGTGGTTGATGCGGGCGCTGGTCACCCGCAATGTGCTGGCGCGGCGCGAAGAGACCCGGCTGCTGGTCCCGGTCAACCCAGCCCTGGATCCGGACGGCGCACGTATCGCGGGTGAGGTGGCGGCGGTGTGGCGACTGGCCGTCGCACGCGGTCGCGGCTGAAGGAGCTGCGGCCGGGGGCACGCCTGCTGGCGGACGGCGGGGAAAGGCGACGGAGGCCAGCGGCCTCCGTCTGACGGGCAGGTCTAGCGGCGCTCGATGGTGACGGACGTGATCACTATGTCAGTTACTGGCCGGTCGCGTGCGTCGGTACGGGTGGAACCAATTTTCTTCACGATGTCGAGCCCCTCTTCGACTTCACCGAAGATCGAGTGGCGGTCGTCCAGATGCGGCGTCGGGCCCAGCGTGATGAAGAACTGCCCGCCGTTGGTGTTGGGACCACGGTTCGCCATCGACAGCATGCCCGCCCTGGTGTGGCGCAGCGCAGGATGAAACTCGTCGGCGAAATTGTAACCAGGTCCGCCGATACCCTGACCCAGCGGGTCGCCGCCCTGAATCATGAAGCCGTCGATGACCCGGTGGAAGATGATGCCGTTGTAGTACGGCGTCTTCACCTTCTGGTTCGTGCGCGGGTCAGTCCACTCCTTGGTGCCTTCGGCCAGCCCGGTGAAGTTGTCGACCGTGTTCGGCGCCTGTTCGTGAAAGAGGCGGACGGTGAAGGTTCCTTCGGTGGTGTCAAAGCGCGCGTACACTCCGGGCACAGCATGTCTCCGTGTATGGAAAGGGGACGGGGAGCAGTCCTTTGTAGAAGGATAACCGATACCCGATAGAATCCCATCCATGGCGCAGCCGGTCGGGCAACAGCGGTACATCGACGGCATCGTGGCCGGCACGGAAGACGATCCGTTCCGGATTCTCGGTCCACACGCAGCAGGACAGAGCCGGAGGCCGGACATGGTGGTCCGGACCATGCAGCCCCGCGCGACGGCCGTACACCTGCTCGTGGCGGGCGCCGATTTGGCGATGGCGCGGGTGCATGCAGACGGGTTCTTCGAGGCAACCGTCCCACCGTCGGCCGACCCGTCCCCGCTGCACTACCGGCTCCGCATCACGACCGTCGATGGCACCATCAGCGAGGTGGACGACCCGTATGCCTTTGGCCCGGTGCTCGGCGACTTCGACCTGCACCTCTTTGCCGAAGGGACCCACGGCCACGCGTGGGAGAAGCTGGGTGCCAATGGCATCCGGCACTGCGGAGTGGACGGCGTGCACTTCGCCGTCTGGGCGCCCAATGCGCAGCGCGTCAGCGTCGTCGGTGACTTCAACGGGTGGGACGGCCGGGTACACCCGATGCGTCGCCTGGTGCCCTCCGGCATCTGGGAGATCTTCGTCCCCGGCCTGCAGGCGGGTGAGCGCTACAAGTTCGAGGTCCGTACCCCGGCCGGCGAACTGCTGCTGAAGGCAGACCCGTATGCACGCTGCGCCGAACTGTCGCCGGCTACGGCCTCGATCGTCGATGCGCCTGATCAGTACGTGTGGGGCGACAGCGACTGGATGCGTCACCGCGAGGCCCTGGGTGGCTGGCACGACAGAGCCATGTCCGTCTATGAGGTGCACCTTGGTTCGTGGCGCTGCGTGCCCGAGGACGGGGGACGCACCCTGACCTACCGGGAGCTGGCGGCGTCGCTGGTGCCCTACGTTCGCGACCTGGGCTATACGCACATCGAACTGCTGCCCGTGATGGAGCACCCGTTCACGGGCTCGTGGGGCTATCAGGTCACGGGGTTCTTCGCCCCGACCAGCCGCTTCGGCACGGCGGACGACTTCCGCTTCTTCGTCGATGAATGCCATCGTCACGGCGTGGGTGTGCTGCTGGACTGGGTGCCAGGCCACTTCCCGAAGGACGCGCACGGGCTGGCCCGCTTTGATGGCACCGCGCTCTACGAGCACGCCGACCCGCGCAAAGGCGAGCACCAGGACTGGGGCACGCTGATCTTCAACTATGGCCGGAACGAGGTGCGCACCTTCCTGCTGAGCAACGCGCTCTACTGGCTGGAGGCGTTTCACATCGACGGGCTGCGCGTGGATGCCGTGGCCTCGATGCTCTATCTCGACTACTCACGAAGCGATGGCGAGTGGGTACCGAACGAGCACGGTGGGCGCGAGCACCTGGAGGCCGTGGAGTTCCTCAAGCAGCTCAACGTGCTGACACATGGCCGCATGCCTGGCACCATTACCGTGGCCGAGGAGTCGACGGCGTGGCCGGGTGTCAGCCGGCCGGTGCACGAAGGCGGGCTGGGGTTCACCTACAAGTGGAACATGGGCTGGATGCACGACATCCTCAGCTACACCGGGCAGAACCCGGTGCATCGCCGCTGGTCCCACGAGAAGGTCACCTTCTCGCTGCTCTATGCCTTCTCCGAGAACTTCATCCTGCCGTTCTCGCACGATGAAGTGGTGCACGGGAAAGGCTCGATGATCAGCCGCATGCCGGGCGACCCGTGGCAGCAGCACGCCACCCTCCGCGCCCTCTATGGCTACATGTACGGGCATCCGGGCAAGAAACTACTGTTCATGGGCGGAGAGTTCGGGCAGTGGCGCGAGTGGAACCACGACACCAGCCTCGACTGGCACCTGATGGACGACCCGCTGCACCGGGGGCTGCACGGCTGGGTGCGGGATCTGAACCGCGTCTACCGCAGCGAAGCGGCCCTGCACGAGGTGGACTTCGAGGACGCCGGCTTCGCCTGGATCAACTGCGACGACCGGGACCAGAGCGTGGTGTCGTTCCTGCGCCGTTCGCGCCGTGGCGAGGTCGTCGTAGTGGTGGTGAACTTCACGCCCGTGCCGAGGACCGGCTACCGGCTTGGCGTGCCGTACGCCGGGTGGTACCGGGAGCTCCTCAACAGCGATGCCGCCGCCTATGGCGGCACCAACCTGGGGAACAGCGGCGGGGTGACCGCCGAGCCGGCGTCGGCCGATGGCTACCCCTATTCCGTCTCAGTGGTCGTGCCGCCGCTCGGCTTCATACTGCTGAAGCCGGTGGGGTAGCGCTGAAGCCCGTGGGGTCGGCCGGAACGGCCTGGATGAACGGGGAGGGGCCTGAGGCCCCTCCGGTCTCACAGCGCTACTTCTGGGTGAGGACCCAGCGCACCAGCGTGAGCGCTTCCGGCGCGGGGACGTTCAGCCCCGGCATGGGTGTCGAACCCCAGACACCGTCGCCGCCCTTGGCGATCTTCGCGAGCAGCTTGGCCTCGACGGCCTTGGCGTTCTTCTTGTAGTCGGCGTTGTACTTCGTCGCGATGGTCTTGTAGGCAGGGCCGACCATCTTCGTGGTTGCCGAGTGGCAGCTTGAGCAGCTGTGCTTCTCGCTGAGCGTCGGCCCATCAGCCGCGTGGGCGAGGGACGCAAGACCGAGAAGGAAGCAGGCGGTGAACAGTGCTTTCACGTCGTATCTCCTGAAGAACGATGGCGCGTCAATGGGCGCTGACCGGACGCAACTGTCTATGTTCCCATATATACAGACGAATCTGTCCACTGTCGAGGTACAGAAAGACAGTGGGACAGATTTGTGCCTCCCAGGGGAGGCGGTTCGTCAGGGGGCCAGGATGGGACGGATACGTCCGGCTGGAGCAGCGACCGGCGGATCGGCCGGGACGGGGGCCGGCTGGTCGACCGGAGCCTCCGGCAGGGTCGGCGTTGTGACGGCCGCCGGGGCGGTCGGGTCCGGACACACGGCCGCGTTGATGGTGCCGCCAATGGCACTGTCGAACAGGCCGTAATAGACCATCAGGGTTCCGTCCACCAGGCGCAGCGCGTCCGGGTCGTTGCCGAAGAACACGCCCAGGGTTTCGGTGGTGAAGGTCAGTCCGTCTGCGGCGGTGGAAAAATACAGGCCTTCCGCGGCGCCAAGGCCGGGGCCGCTGAACTTGCCGTAGTACAGCGTGACCGACCCGTCCGGGTTGGGCAGGGCAAACGGGTGCTCGGCCGTCGCCGTCATCGTGGCCGCACCGGTGCCCATCAGGACCCCTTCCTCCATGGTCCAGGTCAGCATGTCGGTCGACACGGCAGACTTCACGCGGTGCCCGCCCGGAGTCGTGCCGGGACGTGGCAAATCGCTGAAGTACATCCGGTACCGCCCGTCAGGCAACGACACCACGGAGGCGCCGCTCGTCGCTTCGAACCCGGTTCCGCCAACCGTATCAATGAATCCGGCCTGCTCCTTGGTGATGCGGAACCCGGGTTCGACGGTGAAGTTCAGGCCATCGGTGCTGAGCGCCGACTTGATGCCGTCGCCGCTGATGAAGAACAGGCGGGTATTGCCGTCACGGGTGACCACGGCCCGAGGCATGCCGCTGCCGTCACCGAGGCGCGCGCCGGCCTCCGGGATGAAGCTGAGGCCATCCGGCGCGGTCGAGACCGCGCTGACCACGCCTCGGCCCTGCCCGAACATGTACAGCCGAACCCGCCCATCGGCCAGACGGACGGCCGACATGTCGGCCAGCGGCAGGCCGGCCTGGATCCCGAAGTCTGACGGCGCCAGCATCTGACCGCGCACCTCGCACACGCCGGTGGCTGTGGGATTGGTGACGCCACCGCCCCCTGGCATGCCCCCAGGCATGCCTCCAGGGCCCCCTCCGGGCGGGGTGACGGGCGGCAGATTCGGGTCGACAGGCGTGGTCGGCTGATTCGGGTTGGGCTGTTGCTGAGCCCAGGCAGCCGGGCCGCTGAAAAGGACGGCCAGTGTCAGGACGGTCGGAACGAGGCGCATGGATCGCATTGTCGGTCTATTTGGACGGCTGGCGCCAGAGGGCCCAGGCGTGATCGGAGTATCGGCATCGCCCGGGTCTGGCTGCAGGGCGCCGAGGCGCTAGCGCCGTAGCCGTGGGCGAAGCAGGGCCTGCACCAGGCGTCTGCGGCTGCGACTGACGGGCAGTCTGGAGCCGTCCACGAGCATGATGCCGCTGGACGCCTGCTCGCCCAGCCCCACCACCGCGTCCAGATTCACCAGGGCACCGCGGTGTACGCGGGCGAACTGCCTGGGATCGACGCGTTCTTCCAGTGAGGCCAGCGTGGCACGCAACAGGTGGCGACCCTGACGGGTGTGCAGCAGCACGTAGTAGTCCTGGGCCTCGATCCAGAGCACGTCCGTCATCTTCACGACCACCGTGCCTGCGCTGTCGCGAACGGCCAACCTCTGCAGGTAGGCCTGCGCCGGCGTGCCGGCCTGGGCCTCAGGTGGCACCGGCGCGGGTGGCTGCTGGCGGGCCAGATCCCGCACGCGAGCCTTGGCCCGCTCCAGGGCCCGCAACAGACGGGCCTCGCTGAAGGGCTTCAGCACGTAGTCCGCGGCCCTGATGTCGAAGGCCCTGTGCGCGTGCTCGCTGAACGCCGTGACAAAGACGACCACGGGAGACTCGGCCTGGAGCGACGCCGCCAGTGCCATGCCAGACGTGCCGGGCATCTCGATGTCGAGGAACAGGATGTCCGGCGCCCACGAGGAGAGCGCGCCACTCACATCCTCGGCGTCGGCGCAGGTCAGAATCCCGGAGACGTCCGGGGCGTCGCGCAGCAACGTGGCCAGCATGGCCCGTGCGAGCGGCTCATCGTCGGCGACAAGCACCCGAAAACCCGTCATCGGTCCTGCCGAGTCTCCACGCGATCGGGGGCCGCGACCTTGATGGTCGACAAGGTGCCGCCACCTGACCGAGGGCCCACATGCAGCATCGCCCGACTCTCGTAGACCCGTTCCAGTCTGAGGCGGGTATTGCGGATGCCGGTGCCCGTCACCGTGGACGGCCTGAAGTTCTCGGGCAGGCCAGGCCCATCGTCGGACACCCAGAGGCGGAGGCTGCCCCCAGGATCGATGGCGGCGCCAATCTCCACGTGGCAGGTCTCGCGACGACTGCCACAGCCGTGGCGCAGCGCGTTCTCGACGAGTGGCTGCAGGACAAACGTCGGAATGCCCGTCTCGGCGCAGGCCGGATCCACCTCGAAGCGCACGACGAGCCGCTCGCCGAATCGCGCCTGCTGCAGGTGGACGTACCGCTCGGTGAAGCGGACTTCCTCGGCCACCGTGACCATGGGGCGGCGCGTGTGATCCAGCGTGTCCCGCAACAGGTCGCTCAGACCCAGCAACATCGCCAGGGCCTGCGGGTTCTCGTGACTGCGAATGAGCGCGGTGATCGAGTTGAGCGTGTTGAAGAGGAAGTGGGGCCGAATCTCGAGGCGCAGCGTCTCCAGTTGGGCCTTTGCCAGTTCGCCCTCCAGGATGGACTCCCGCACCTCAAGCACGCGCGCCCGACGAGCGACACCCGTCATCCACCCCACCAGCACGAGCGACGCATAGACCAGCAGGTCGAGCGGCAGCAGGAAGACAAGCTGCGCGCGCAACGCCTCGCCAAACGTGCCCCACGCCACGGGCAGGAAGGGACGGAACCAGACGGAGAGTTGTGCCGAGAGCACGATGTGCACCGGCACAAGGGTCAGGCCCAGGAGCACGACCGGGCGCCATGCCGTCGGATGACCGTGGCCCGCGTCGCTGGACTGTTCGGCCGCGTGCAAGACAGGTGGTGCCGCCAGAGCCCACAGCAGCCAGCAACTGAGCTGCCAGCCCAGGATGCCCGACAACGAGTGGCCGTGACCCAGCATGGAAAGGTAGGTCTGGGCCGAGATGGCCACCGCCACCAGTGCCGTGGCCGGCAGCGCCATCGCGAGCGCAGAGCCCCGATAGCCGAGCGGACCTGTGGCAGGGGAACGGTTGTCGGGCGAGTGCGGCGTCTCCATGCGTGAGCCCTATCAGGTTACGCCGTGTCAGGCGCGGCCCTCTCGGCCTGCAGCGAGTGGTCGGATTCTGGCAGGGAGCTGCGGGGTGGGATGCGTCCACGTGCCGTTCCCTGCTTTTCCGTGCGACTGGCTGCATTCCGCTGGAGTCGCTTCGGCTCGACGGGAACCATGGTCTCCATGGTGAAACAGTTGTGGGCAGTGATGGGTGTGGTGTCGTGCCTGACCCTCGGCATGACCGGATGGGCATTCGGACAGGAGGTCGGCCAGATGGCCGGCGTGGTGACGGACCAGTCGGGGGGCGCCATTGTCGGTGCCGCCGTCACCGTTCGCACCGAGACCGGAGCGGTGGCTCGCCAGTCGGTCTCCGGCGTGGACGGGGCCTTTGTCGTCGCGGGTCTGGCCGTCGGTCGGTATGAGCTGACCGTCGAGAAGGCGCTGTTCGAGTTGGCCCGGATGCCGGTCGAGGTCGCCGCTGGCCAGGCCGGTGCGCCGGTTCGGGTGATGCTGCTGGTGAGCGGTCTCAGCGAAGAAATCACGGTGGGCGCGCCGAAGGTGGATGAGCGGCCGACGGGACAGATCATCACGTCGATCGACCGGAGCACGGTGAAAGACATCGCCGGCTTCTCGATTGCCGAGGTGATGACCTACAGCCCGGGCGTCACGGTGCAGCAGGCCAACGGCCCGCGCGATGTCGTGATTTCGGTGCGAGGGTCCAATGCCCGCTCCACCTTCGGCCTTCGCAACATCCAGGTGTTCGAGGACGGATTCAACGTCACCCAGCCGGACGGCCTGGCACGCACCGACCTCATCGATCCACATGCCTACGGCCGCATCGACGTGGCGCGTGGCCCGTCGTCGTCGCTCTACGGGAACTATGCCATCGAGGGCGCCATCAACTTCCACACCCGCCGGCCCGAGGAGCTGAACGGCATCGAGGTTGGCCAGGACCTCGGCAGCTTCGGCTACCGCAACACCTACGCCAGCTATGGCCACAAGGGTGAGGCTTTCGAGATCTTCGCCTTTGGCAGCGGCGTGTCTGGCGACGGGTTCACGACGCACACGTCGTATCAGACCCTCACGGCCAACGTGCTGGCCACCTACACGCCGTCGAAGAAGAACAAGTTCATCTTCAAGTTCATCAACAACGACATGTATCCGAATCTGTCCATCCGGCTGTCGCGCGACCAGTTCGAGCAGAACCCGTATCAGAAGGGCTGCGACACGCTCGGGCCTGCCGGCTGCGCCAGCGTGAGCGTGTTTGCCAACGGGATCATCGGGACCCGCGTGAACCTGTCGGCAACAGAGGCTGGCGCGCAGCGGCACGACCGCCGCACGGTCGTGGGCGCACGGTGGGAGCGGCTGTTGAATGACCGGACCACGTGGCGGACGCAGCTCGTCTGGGACGTCAAGGACATCAAGCAGCCTGCCGGCGCCACCGGCGGCATTGGCACGACACCCTCGTTCATCGTGCTGAGCGATGTGACCACCAAGGGGTCGCTTGCAGGGCGTCCGGCCGTCCACTTCGTCGGCGGCACCGTCAACTTCCTGAACAGCAACAGCATCACCTACAACGTGATGCCTGGCGGCAATGCGACGCTGGGCGCCGCAACAGCCAATACGTATGGGCACGTGTCGAACTTCGGCATGCGTGCCCGCGAAGAGGTGAAGCTCTCGTCCATCGTGACCCTCTCGGGCGGCCTGGGCCTTGAGCGCACCGAACTGGAGGGCCGGAACACCGGATACACCTACACCGCCACGGCGGCTCCGACCCTGCGCAAGACAGACGCGTACCGGACGTTCC
>JAKFYA010000201.1 GCA_021731095.1 Acidobacteriota bacterium
GCCGTTCTCCGCCATCAGGCGCGACGTCGCCGAGGCTGAATTGCCCTGGTGCGCCGCGCACGACACCGGCGTGATTGTCTACAGCCCCATGCAGTCGGGGCTGCTCACCGGCACCTTCAGCGCCGCACGCCTGGCCGCCCTGCCCGCCGACGACTGGCGCACGCGGTCGCCGCGTTTCAAGGGCGAGAACCTCTCGCGCGCGCTGGCGCTGGCCGATGCGCTGGCGCCCATTGCCGCGAAGCATGAGGTCTCATCGGGCGCCGTCGCCATTGCCTGGACGCTGGCCTGGCCCGGCGTGACCGGTGCCATCGTCGGCGCCCGTTCAGCCGCGCAGGTCGCAGGCTGGCTGCCTGCGGCCACGCTCACGCTGGACGCGGCGGACCTTGATGCCGTCGCCGCCGCCATCGGGCAGACCGGTGCGGGCACGGGACCTGACCGGCCGCACCACACCGTGTCGCTGGAGTCATAGCGCGCGAATTCAGGTTGCCTATTCCAGGGTTGGGGGGGGTACACTCTACCCAGAGGTTCCCCATGCCTGCCTCACGCCGGCTCACCGTGCTCCCCCGCGTGGCCGCCCTGCTCTGTGTGCTTGGCTCGGCCACGTACGCCTTCTCCCAGACCCCAGTCTCCGGCACCATCGCCACGAATACGGCCTGGACCGCGGCTCAGAGCCCGATCCTCGTCAGCAGCACGGTCACCGTCGCCTCGGGGGCGACGCTGACAATTGAGGCAGGCACTACGGTGCGATTCAGTAACGGGACATCGCTGCTGGTCAGGGGGACCCTGATCGCACGCGGCGACCAGGGTCTTCCGATTGTGATGACATCGGATTCTGGGAGACCCGCCGCTGGTCAGTGGGGCTTTGTCGGCTTCTACGACTCCGCGGAAGATGCCAGCTATGACGGCAGTCGCCAGTATCGCGCCGGTTCGGTCCTCGAGCACGTCGTGATCGAGGCTGCCGGGAGTGGCCTTGGCGATGGCGCGGCCGTGTATCTCGAATACGCCTCTCCACTATTGCAGTCGCTGTCCATCCGAAAGATCAGGGGACAGGCCATCTCAGCAACTGGCGCCCAGCGATTCACGTTGCGGAACAGCGACGTCACGGACGCTTCAGCGGGCGGCCTCCAACTTTCTGGCGTGTCCGGCCTTGCGGTGAACTGGCTTGTTGAAGGCAACTCCATCCACGACCTGTCCGGCACGGCTCTCGATATCTGGTCATCTGAACCTGGGGACGTGGTTGAGATCAGCCGCAACAGGGTGGAGCGTACGGGAGTGCCCGTGAACGCCTACTCGCTCAAGGGACGACTGCTGCTCTCGGACAACCAGTTCCGCTTCAATCGCGGCGTCCTTTCCGTGAACCCACCCTCCTGCGCGTGCTCTCAGTCAGCCTCAAGCACGATTGAGTTGACCGACAATCTGGTTCAAGGAAGCCGTGGCCTCTATATTCGCGGCGGCGCTGGAGCTCAGGTCCGCCTGACGGGCAACCGACTTACACAGAATGACCGCGCGGCGTTCCTCTACACCGCTGGCACAACGACGATCTCGGACAATGTCTTCAGCGACAATGTAAACCCCTCCGTAGAAGCCGGAAGCATCGCGGGTCTCGACCTTGCGGTCACGAGCGCTGGCAGTGGCGTGGCGGTGACGATTACCGGCAATACCTTCAGCGGCAATATCGCTCCTCTCATCAGCGCGGCCCGCCTGACGCTCAATGTCCCTTCCGCCACCTTCGAGCGAAACACAGTCACCCGCAATGTGACCACTCAGCTCGGTGGGACAGTTCTGGAGGTTCGTGGCGCCATCGGACTGACGCAGAACAACCTCTTCTCGAACAGGTCTACTTTCACACTTTCAACGACGGCGGCCGCGGGAACGCCCGCCATCGACGCCACGCAGAACTGGTGGGGGATTGCCAGCGAGTTCGCTGTTCACAGGCTCGTGCGAGACAGTGCGGACGACGGGAGCCTGGCGACGATTTCCACGGCGCCACTGCTCACGAGTCCAGACCTGTCGGCCCCCATTTCAGCACCTGACCAACTGCTGGTCAGCAGCGTGGGCGATCGCGTATCACTGCAGTGGAATGCGAACCCCGAAGCTGACGTGGCGGGTTACCGCGTCTGGTATGGGGCCGAAGGCCTTCCCTATTCCGGCGCAGGGGCTGATGCCGGAAACTCACCCATCGATGTCGGCTCCGCCACGAGCGTCGTGCTCACGGGTGTCCCGGCAACGAGTCTCGCTTTTTCGGTCTCGGCCTATGACAGTGCCCACGTAGGGGTATCCGACCAGAGGAACGGCCATGAAAGCTGGTTTGCGGCACCTGTTGTGAGCCGCCTGGACGGCGCGGCGCCTGTGGACGCGGGCGTGATCGTAACCACGCTGGTCGCGAGTGGCTCGAGCGCACCCCTTGCGGACGTGTGGGTGGACATCTTTTCTGGGTCGGCACGTGTCAGTTCTGGACTGACGGGCGCAGATGGTCGGGTTGGTAGCGTAGCGCTCCCCCCCGGGGCCTATCACGTGAAGTCCCGCGCCTCTGGAGCCGTGACAGGAACGCTGTATCCAGCCGTGTCCTGTGACCCGTCTCGTGACTGTTCCCTGTCTCTCGGGGCACCCGTGGCCGTGGTAGCAGGGAGCACCACTCGGATCACGATGGCGGCAGCGCAGGCAGGTTCCATTGAAGGCACGATTCTGGACGAAGCCTCGGGCTCGCCTATCTCGGGCATCTCGGTCTACATCTGGGATGCCAATGGAAGCGTGGTCTGGAACCGTCCAGTAGGTGAAGGCGGCCGATTCCTTGCCGAGCGAATAGCCCCAGGTAGATATTTTCTGGACACCGTTACCTACGGGTATCCCTATTACGCGGCAGCCTGGCCCAATGGGACATGTGATGGAGCGTGCGCAACCCGCGGATCGGCACTTGTCGTCAGCGCCGGACAGGTCACCCGTGCCGATCTCACGCTTGCCCCACGGACTGGTGCGGGCTTCTCGGGAGCCGTACGCAACGCCCGGACCTCTGCTGCCGTTGCCGGTGCCACCGTCTCCGTGCTCGATGAAGCCGGACGTATGGTGACCAGTGCCGTGTCAAATGGCTCGGGTCGCTTCACAACCACCGATGTGCCGACGGGTCGATACAGCCTTGTTGCCACGGGCACTGGATTCGTACCAAGCACTCCAGCTCCAGTGCTCCACACCGTCGGCAGCACATCAGCCGGGCGCGATCTTGTCCTCAGCGAGACGCCAGCACCAACCCAGGCTCCAACTCCCGCCGGGTATGCCCTCGCCGGCACCGTGCGAGACGCTTCGGCGCCTCTCGCCGGCATCAAGGTGGAAATCTACAGCGGGACCGGTCCAACAACGGCGGTCATGGCGACATCGGTCATCACTGATGCTGCCGGCCACTACCTGGCCGCGAATCTCCCGGTTGGGCGGTATTTCGCTCGCACGCGCAATGCCTTTGGCTTCGAAGACCGTCTCTATGCGGGGCCAGACTGCATGACGGAACTCGCTACGATGGGCGACTGCCTGGGAACGCCATGCCAGTTGGGTTGTGACCCATCGTCCGGCACACCCATCGATGTCGGAGCGGATCCGGATGCGGAGAACGTGAACTTCACGCTCTGGCCCAATACCCGAGCCGGTACCAATGTCTTGGTAGCACCCACAACTCCAGGTGGGACGTCGCCCATGCGCATCACCTTCTCACAGGTCACCAGTCCCGGTCTCACGACGCTGACCGTTGCATCGACCAGTCCGACAGGCCTGACGGGCTTCCAATTGGGAGACCCTCCGACCTACTACAACCTCACGTCAACTGCCACGTGGATAGGGACGGCAGTTGTCTGTATCAACTACACGGGTGTCTCGTTCAGCGGGGCGACCACACTTCGCGTCATGCACTTTGAGTCCGGCGCCTGGGTTGACGACACCGTCAGCCACGATACGGCCACGCAGACCATCTGCGCACGGGTCACGTCGTTCTCTCCATTCACGGTGGCGGCCGCCCCTGCCACACCGGTCTCGCTCCGCGTGACGGAACTGACCGCAAACAGGGTCGCTCCACAGGCACCCGGTACGGCGGTGACCTTCACGGCCACGGCGACGGGCGGCACGGCGCCCTACCAGTACAAGTGGTGGGTCTTCACCGACGACTGGCGTGTCGTACAGACCTGGACCGGCAGCTCAACCTTCACCTGGACTCCATCCACGGCTGGCGCCGGCTACCGGGTGGGTGTGTGGGCCCGCAGCGCCGGCAACGGCGCCGACGCCCGCGACAACGATCAGTCAAGCGCCACCATCGCCTTCCCGGTTGTGGGTTCGGCTCCGGCCCCTGCCACACCCGCGCCGAGTTCCGGGGTGCTGCGGGTGACGGGCGTCACCGCCGATCGGGCTGCGCCGCAACCGGCCGGCACGGCCATCACGTTCACCGCCGCGGCAACCGGCGGCACGGCACCCTACCAGTACCAATGGTTCGTCTTCACCGACGACTGGCGCGTGGTGCGCACCTGGAGCACCAGCCCGACCTTCACCTGGACGCCTGCGACGGCGTCGGCCGCTTACCGCGTGGCGGTCTGGGCCCGCAACGCCGGCAGCACCGTGGATGCCCGCGACAACGACCAGGCCAGCAGCGCCCTCAGCTATGCCATCACCGCCGCCCCGAGCACGGGTGCGGGCAGCGGCGGCACGACCACCGGAGGATCGTCAGGGAGCACGGCCGGTTCAACCAGCGGCGGAACCACGGGCGGGGGCACCACGACCAGCACGTCGTCTGGGCCGTTGCGGGTGACGGCCATCACATCGGACCGTCCCGCGCCGCAGGCGGCCGGCACGGCCGTGACCTTCACGGCTGTTGCGACCGGGGGCACGGCCCCGTATCAGTACCAGTGGTTCCTGTTCACCGACGACTGGCGGGTCGTGCGCGCCTGGAGCACCAGCCCGACCTTCACCTGGACGCCCACGACCGCGTCCGGCACCTACCGCGTGGCGGTCTGGGCGCGCAACGCTGGCAGCACCGTAGATGCCCGCGATAACGACCAGGCCAGCAGCGCCATCAGCTATGCCATCACCGCTGCTCCGAGCACGGGTGCGAGCAGCGGCGGCACCACCGCCGTGGGCTCCTCTGGCAGTTCGTCCGGCTCGTCCGGCGGCTCCACCACAAGCAGCGGCTCCACCACCACGTCGTCCGGCCCCCTGCGCGTCACGGCCCTCACGACGGACCGTCCGGCGCCGCAACCGGCGGGCACCGCCGTGACCTTCACGGCAGTGGCCACGGGCGGCACGGCGCCGTATCAGTACCAGTGGTTCGTCTTCACCGACGACTGGCGCGTGGTCCGCGCATGGACCACCACTCCGACCTTCACCTGGACACCGACGACCGCCTCCCCCACCTACCGGGTGGCGGTCTGGGCGCGCAACGCCGGCAGCACGGTCGATGCCCGCGACAATGACCAGGCCAGCAGCGCCGTTGCCTTTCCGATTACGGCGGTGGCGGGTGGCAGTTCGGGAGCAAGCTCCGCCGGATCGGGCACGAGCAGCACCACCGGGCCGCTCCGTGTGACCAGCCTTGGTGCAAACCGCGTGGCGCCTCAGGCCGTGGGCACTCCCATCACCTTCACGGCGGCTGCGACCGGAGGGGTCGGTCCGTACCAGTACAAGTGGTTCCTCTATACGAACGACTGGTACGTGGTGCAGACCTGGAGCACCAGCGCTTCGTTCACCTGGACACCCTCCTCAGCAGGCAACGGCTACCGGATTGGCGTGTGGGCCCGCAGCGCAGGCAGCAGCGCCGACGCCCGTGACAACGACCAGGCGAGCGCCACTATCAGCTTTCCGGTGACAGCGCGCTAGCGCGTGTCCCGGTCCGAGTGGAACCGGTGCAGCGCCCGGTCCAACAGGGCGCGGTTCGTTCATTGGATGCCGGCTCAGGAGGCCGGGTCTGTCGGTGGCTCGTCGGCGATGTCCGGATACAGCCGGATCATGCAGTCTGGACAGATGCCGTGGGTGAACTCGACACCTGTCCGCGAAGACAGGTAGCTGTCGATCTGTGCCCAGTAGCCGCCATCGTCCCTCACCTTGTGGCAGCTCGAACACAGCGGCAACAGGCCTTCCAGCTTCGTGACCGTCTTGATGGCGGCCTGCAGCTCACCGATCAGCCGCTCGCGCTCCGCCTGCATCTGCCGCTGCAGGGTGATGTCACGCGCCACCACGATGCGACCGGCCAGACGCCCCCAGCGGTCGTTCACCGGCGACATCCGGACGTCCAGCCAGTAGTGGCGGAAGTGCACCTCGGACCGCCAGCGCTCGGGGATGCTCTCGAGAGACGAGAACCCGAAGGCCTGGGACAACCGGTGCACATCGGCATCGAGCATCGCACGTGCCGCCTCGTTCGCCAGCAGCACCCGCCCGGCCGGGTCGAGCACCATCACCGCGTCGGTCATCGCGTCCAGCACGGCGCCACGTGCCTGCGGCAGGATGTCCAGCAGCCCCTCGCGCAACACGACCCACGACAGCAGTCCGCAACTGAGCCCGAGTGACAGCATCAGCCAGTTCAGACCTGGCCAGGGGCCCAGCTTGAAGTTGTAGAGGATGTTGCCAATCCAGGGCAGCGCCACCGTCAGCAGCATCAGGCCCATGCCGGCCCTGAAGTGGCGGCCCACCTGACGCATGGCCCGGATCAGCGCCACGGTGGCCGCCACCATCACCATGTAGTTCTGAGCCACCAGTACCCAGAACCACCAGCCGTAGTGATAGATCGCAAAGGCTGAACCGGTCGCGGGCGGGTCGATCGAGGCCCAGACCCAGCCATGCCAGGCGTTGGTCCAGACCATGATGACGGACACGGCGGGGACGCCCCAGACGGCGGCCACCCAGGACGCTGACGGCCGAACACGAGCTCCGGCCAGTTCACGGGCGGCATGGTAAAAGAGCGGCGCCACCGAGACGATGCCGAAGTACTCGAACTGGGCCACCAGGCGCTTGCCCCCCATCGTGGGCACCTGCAATTCGAGGGCGTCGAGCAGGGCCCAGACGGCCGTGGCCAGTACCATCAGCGCGAGCCACGTGCCCCCTGGGGCCGACCGGCGCCGCCAGACCAGGGCACAGGTCGCCAGACCGGACAGGCCAGCCACCAGGTAGACGAGGGAAAAGGCAACGGCCGTGGACACTGTGGCGATTATCTCCGCTCGGGCTCCGTCGGATGCACGAGAACCGTCCGGTAGCCCCCGCGCTCAACCACCTCCAGCGACACCCCGAAGAGCGCGCTGAGGCTCGCGCCCGTGAGCACCTGTGCTGGTGGCCCATCGGCCTGCAGCCGGCCGCCAGACAGCAGGAGGACACGGCGCACCTCCGGGAAGATCTCTTCCACGTGGTGCGTCACCAGCACGACCGTGGTGCCGCTGCGGGCCAGACGGCGGACCGTCTCCATGAAGTGATGACGCGACGAAAGGTCCAGACCCGTGGTGGGTTCATCGAGCAGCAGGGCGTCGGGCCGCGTGACGAGCGCCCGGGCAATGAGAACCCGCCGACGCTGGCCCGCGGACATCTCACCCAGCAGGGTGTTGCCGAGTGACGCACCGTCCACGCGTGCCAGCGCCGATCGGCCCGCGTCCCACATCGCGTCCGACACGGCGTGGTGGTCAAAGATGGCATGGCTGACCAGCAGGCCTGCCGTGACGGCCTCAAGGCCCGTGACGCGCCCTCTGCGTGACCACTGGGCGAAGCCCGCATCGAGGTCGCCCGACACGATGCCGAGGCGACGGTGCAGGTCCGATACGACCCAATGCTCGCGCCCGAACCAGCGGACGGACGGAGCGGGCTCGCACCCGGTCAGGGGGCGATCCTCCAGCGTCAGGAGCCGGATGAGCGAAGACTTCCCGGCGCCGTTGGGACCAAGGATGACGGTGTGCTCGCCAGAGGAGAGGGAGAAGCTGATGTCGCGCAGCGCCCGGGTGGCGCCACGGATGACGCTGGCGTGGGAGACGTCGAGGAGAGGGGTTGACTGAACCACGGGGAGTCGGCGGGCGTGGCGGGTGCCCGGCTGATCCAGGCACCGCTACTCCACGCACGCCTACGACGACATTCCGCGAGGCCGGACCAGACGGGCGGTCCGGCCACGGCGGTCTTACTTGAGGTGCTTGCCGACCAGCTTGGTCATCTCGAACATGTTCACCTGCGCCTTGCCACCAAAGATGGGCTTGAGCGCGGCGTCAGCCTTGATGACGCGCTTGTTCTTCGCGTCCTGCAGCTGGTTCTTCTTGATGTACTCCCACAGCTTCTTGGTCACTTCGGTGCGGGGAATGGGCTTCGCACCAACGACCAGCGCCAGCTCGGCGCTCGGCGTCACGGGCTTCATGAACGCCGCATTCGGCTTGCGCGCGGACTTCGCCTTGGCCGGCTTCGCAGCCTTGGCAGCCTTGGCGACCTTCTTCACGGCCGGCTTCGCCGCCTTCTTGACAGCGGGCTTCGCTGCCTTCTTCGCAGCGGGCTTCGCCGCCTTCTTCTTCACGACCTTCTTGGCCATCGAGTCTCCTTTGTCCAGAGAGTAAGGGCTGACACGCCGGATGGTAGCACGCTCTTTCTCTCTGGCGATCACGTTCTCAGAGGGAAAATCATTCGTCGATCATCGCGGCGACGATTGGAGGGATCTCATTCGGGAAGGTGGCCTTCCATTCGGGGTGCCTCTGGCGGTACTCCCGCTCGACCTGTGCAGCCACGCGCGCGGCCCCGAGACCGCTCTGACGGAGGACCCGCACGCGCCGCTCGAGGGCCTGCAGCATGGTCCGCTGCGCCGTGATGATCGAGGCATCCCCGAGGGGACCGTGCCCTGGCACCACGGTTCGCGGCCCCAGTGCCGTGAGGCGGTCGAGCGCGCGGTACCAGTCGGCGATGCGCCCTCCCGGAGGCACGCTTGGGAAGCGCCGGTTCATGACGACATCCCCGGCGTAGAGAACGCCGTCCCCCTCGACGAGCACGGCCGTGTCACCCCGGCTATGCGCCGGGCCGACAGACACCAGCCGCACGGTCACACCCCCGAGGTCGAGGCGATGCTCTCCCTCGAAGACCAGGTCGGGTGGCCTGAGCCTGGCGTCCCGCAGCAGGCCCCGCATGACCGGGGTCAACCGCGCCATGGCCTCAATGCCCGCCGGTCCGTCAGCCTGCGCCTCGTCCCGGAGAGCCCGTGAGGCGATGAAGGTCGTGCCGGCAGGAAAACCGGCGAGGCCCGACAGGTGGTCCGGGTGGCTGTGGGTGGCCGTGACATAGAGCCGGCGGTTGGCACTGACGCGCGCGACTTCGCGGAGCACGGCTCTGGCATTCCGGGGGCCGACGCCGGTGTCCACGACCAGCGTCCCCGTCTCGCCGACCACAATGCCGATGTTCGGCACGAAGACCACTTCGGGGTCGGGCAGCACGAACGCGTGCCGGCCAAGGACCACGAGCGGCGGATGCACCAGTGGAGGAGGGAATCGTTCGGCAGGAGGTGCCCCGGCCACCGGTTGGGTGACCAGGGCCGGAACGGCGAGCAGGACCGCCAGCAGGGCGGACCGGGGCAGGCTCACTTCGGCTTGACCACCGCCAGCATGTTGGCGTCGCGCACGATGACCCAGCGCCCCTTCTGCTTCTGGAGGATCGACAGCACCTGACCCGCTCTGGTGATGGAGGCGCCGCCGGCGCGCGGCGTCATCGTGACCTGGAGCGAGCTCCAGCAGTAGGCCCAGTCGGTGGTCACGCGGACCTCCTTGATGTCCGACAGGACGTGCAGGCGGAACTGGGAGAGATTGCCCTGCCCCCGGGCAAAGGTCGTCTTGTTCATCGGGGGCTGGCCCGGCACGAGAAAGACGACGTCATCAGCCATCAGCCCGAGCACGCCCAGCAGGTCGCCAGACTCGGTCGCCTTCATCCATGCCGCCACGAGGTCGCGGATCGCCTGTTCGTCCTGCTGCATCTGGTACTCCGGGAAAGAGCCCGCCGGTGCCAGGCTGGCGGACCGCCGGCCTAGAAGCGGAAGACGCGGTTGACCTTCACGACGAAGGTCCGGTTGAGCCGGTCCGGAAACCCGGCCGCCCGGGTGTCACCGGTTTCGTTGTAGACCACGAACATCTCGCTGCCGGGCGTGTACTCCCAGCGGAACCGGATGTTCGAGGCCAGCGTACCGGTGCCGGAGTTGTACTGCAACAGGGCGCTGACGAACATCCAGGGCGTCATCGTGTAGGTGACGCGTGAGGTCAGGAGCTTGTTGGTGAACGCCCCTTGCGTCACATCAACCTTGTTGTACTGGAAGGACGGCTCGACAGAGAGCTGTGGCCCGAGGGCCAGGCGACCAGACGTGATGGTGAACGTGGTCTTGTTGCCGTTGTAGAACTCGCCGTAGTCCAGCAGCAGGTTGCCCGAAATCTTTCGCTGACGGCCGAAGTTGTAGCCGATGCGTGCGCTGTTGAAGTCGTACTCCGCCACGGGCAGCACCACGCCTGGCGCAATGACGAACGGGCGCGGCAGAAACTCGAAACTGTTCAGGACGCCGACGGTGAAGATGTCCTGATTCTGGTACTGAATCTGGAAGTTGGCATCCACCGACCGGCTCTCGAGACGGCCGTCCGTATCCGTGATGCGGGTGCCGGTGGCCTGGTACCAGTACTTGCGGATCACCGTGTTCTTCTTCGGACGTGGGCTGAAGCGGGCCATGCCGAGGTTCTTCCGCATGTTCAGCCGACGCGCGAAACCCATCTCGGCGTTGTACTGGCGCCCCACCAGGAGATGCTCACCTTGCAAACCCCACCGATCGGCGTTGTAGTCGAGGAACGCACGGTAGCTGTCGCGGTCCTCTGTGCGGCCCTCCGTCTCGGACCGCACCCAGTAGCCGGTCATCGACAGGTCCGCACCCACGGCAAAGTTCGCGTCGGCACCATACACCTGGTTGGAGCCAGGACCGAACTGGCTGGCAGAGCGGTTCGTGAGAATGGCCCCGATGTTGTTGCGGCCAGAAATATCCCGTCGCACCCGCAGCACCGTGAAGTTCGTGGCGGCGGTTCCCGCAATCGGCTCCTCGCCGGACTGCACGTTGACGGCACCGATGGTGTACTTGCCGGCCCGGCCGGAGACACGTCCACCAGCCCGGATCGGAACTTCGCGTCCGTTCGAGAGACCAATGCTCCGGCTGTAGAACAACACGGGCGTATCCCCTCCGGTTGTGGCGGAGTTCGACCCGAACGCGAAGACGCCGGCGTTCTCGAGGAAGAAGTCGCGCTTCTCGGGGAAGAACAGATTGAACCGGGTCAGATTCACCTGCTGCTCGTCCGCCTCGACCTGCGCGAAGTCGGTGTTGACCGTCAGGTCCGCGGTGATGCCCTGAGTCAACCCCACTTTGGCATCCACGCCGACCTCGCTGTTGAAGTCGTTGTCGATGACCGGCCGGGCAGTCTTGTCACTATTGACGGCGGCGGTGATGAACGGCTTGATATCGAGCACGCGTCCCGCGTTTGGCACTTCGAGGCCCACCAGGGGCGCGGCCAGCGCCGCGCGGAAGTGACCCTGACTGCCCACTGAGGGCGGAATGGGGGTGAGGTAGGAGTACTCGTTCTTGGCCATGTTGCGGCGACGGAGCTGGATGCCCCAGACCTGATCACGTCCAGGCTTGTACCGCAGGGACTTGAACGGCAAGGCGGCCTCGACCACATAGCCCTGGTCGAACCGCGATGTCTTGACCTGCCAGATGGGATTCCAGTCCAGACTGACCTGCCGCTCGTTGGTGACCTGCCCGTCGATGCGGCCACCCCGGGCTGACACTTCGAAGATCAGCATGTTGCGGTGGTCGAAGAAGGTGTCGAGGCCCCACGCGAACTGGTCGTTCTCCACGATGCCTCTGTTGTCCCGGCGCATCTCGTTGGCGATCAGCAGTTCCGGGTGGGATTCCCAGCAGCGGGCGACGACATAGAAATTCTTGTCGTCGTAGAACACCCACGCCTCGGTCTTTTCGGTGGCTGGCGCGCCGGGCTTCGGGTCGTTCTGGATGAAGTCGGACATCGCCGGGACGCTGGTGTACACGGCCTCATCGAGCTTGCCGTCCAACTTCAGGGGCGTGGTAATCCGGGTGGCGCGCACCGTGGCCTTGCCTGTGGCATCACGATTGATGACGGCAGGTGCGACGGGTGCGGGAGGCCCTTGCGTCACGACGGCGGCCGCCGCGGCACCGGGGGACGGCACCTGCGGCGCCTGGGCGGCCAGGGCAGACATGGCGAGAACAACGGCGCCAAGCGTGGCACCCATGGCTCTGACAGATTTCATGAACACATACCCCAGTGCGAGCGGAAAGTGCGCGAGATCGCGCGAGTGCCGGCATAGCCTGGATCACGGCGCCCGAGGCGTGCGGACCGATTCCAGCGCGCGAATGGTACCACGCGCCTCCACAGGGGTTGGTCGCAACGTGTAGCGTCGTCGTACCCCGTACAAGGGACGGGCGGCCGTGTGGCCGCCCGGTGTCGTCACGCGCAGGGACGGGGCTACTCGTCCTTCGGCCAGACCAGGGCCACGCGCTCTGCCGGCTCGTCCCAGCGCAGTTTCAGCCGCGTCGGCTCGGGCCAGACCACGGCCACGCGTCTGGTTCTGGCGCCCGCGCGTCCGGAGGTCAGCCTCACGACGGTCCGGCCCCGGTCTGGCCCACGACCATCAACCGGACCTGGCGCCGGCGGCGCCCCGCCGTGGCCGCCCACTGGCACCGCAGGCTTCCCGTGCACGGGCACGACGGGCGTCGCGGCGGCGTGTGATCCGGCAGCCGGCGAGGCTGGCGCCCCATGCGCACCTGCGGGAGCCGCCGGGGACGCGGATGTCCTGGCCGGGGACGCGCCGTGACTCGACGCGGCCACCGGTGCACTGCCCGTCACAGGCTTGCCGGGCAGCGCGGCCGTCACAGGTCCGTGTCCGGCAGCCGCCTGGGGCGCGGCTGGCGCCGGTTTGGTCGCCGCCGCAGGCTTGGCCGGAGCGCCATGCGCGTCAGAGGCCACCGCCACCGCGGGCGCCAGCAGAGACAGGGTCAGGGAGAGGAAGACGGCGCGCATGTCAGTGCCTGGCGGCCGCCGTGCGCGGCGCCTCGACGCTGTTCGAAATCGGCTCGGAGAAGGACACACGTCCGGTCGCGAGCTCGTAGTAGCCCCCGACCACCTGCAGACGGCCGGCGTCCACCGCTCCACGGAGAATCTGGCTCTTCGCCAGGGCGTCGTTGATGACCTGCTCGACGTTGGCCAGCACCAGGTCGCGGAGGTCGGCGCGTTCCTTCGGAGTCTGGCTCTTCGCCACCTGGATGGCCTTCATCAGATAGTCCAGGTTCGGACCCATCGTGTCGGTGCTCTTGGCGTCGGCAGCCGCCTTCACCACGCTGCACGACTCGTGACCCAGCACCACCAGCAGCGGCACATGCAACTGGTCGGCGCCGTATTCCATGGTGGCGAGCAACGAGCGGTCGACCACCTGGCCGGCGCTGCGAATCACCAGCAGCTCGCCGAGACCGACGTTGAACACGTGTTCGGGCGGGACCCGCGAGTCGGCGCACGACAGGACCATGGCCAGGGGCTGCTCGGTACCCGACACGGCCTGACGGCGATTGTGCCCCAGCGGCACTGGCAGCGAGGCATTGCGCGCAAAGCGGTCATTGCCGGCCTTCAGTTGGCCGAGCGCCTCACGGGCGGCCGGAGCCGGGGCGGGAGGAGCGTCAGTGCCAGCCGCGCTCACCACGCCGGTCAGGGCCAGGGCAATCAGCACGGTACTGCGAAGTCGGTTCGTCATGGTCGTTCCTGTCAGTCGTTAGAAGTGGCCGCACGCGCGCAGGCCTGCACTCGCCTCCTGCACCTGCTGGTAATCGACTGCGCCAGCCGCCGGCTTGAACCGGCCTGCCCTCGGCCCCTCCGGCTGCCTTGACGGCCCAGCCGTCCCCGCACCACGATGCGGAGATGGCTGCCCTTCCACTCTCCCTGCTTGACCTGCTGCCCGTGGCGGCCGACGTGACCCCTGCCAGCGTCATCCGCGGTGCTGCCGGCCTGGCCCGCCATGTGGAACAGCTCGGGTTCACCCGCTACTGGGTTGCCGAACACCACAACATGCCGAGCATTGCGTCCTCGGCGCCGGAAGTCCTCATCGCGCACGTGGCGGCGCAGACCTCGCGCATCAGGGTCGGCGCGGGGGGCATCATGCTGCCCAACCACACGCCGCTCCGGATTGTGGAGATCTTCCGGACCCTGGCGGCACTCCATCCCGAGCGCATCGATCTGGGCCTCGGTCGCGCACCCGGCACCGACCCGGTGACCTCCTCGGCGCTGCGCCGTGGCGCCGCAGACGACCCGAACGAGCGACTGGCCGAAATGCTCGCGTTTGACCGCGGCACGTTTCCCCCTGCGCATCCGTTTGCCGCCATCGTGGCTCAACCATCCGACACGCGACTGCCGGACGTCTGGATGCTCGGCTCCACACTGACGGGCGCCTCCATTGGCGCGCAACTCGGGCTGCGTTATGCCTTCGCCGGACACTTCGCCATGCGGCACGCCCGGGCGGCGATGCGGCACTACCGCGAACGCTTCATGCCATCAGCGGAGCTGCAGACCCCACGCGCCATGCTGGCCATCACCGTGGTCTGCGGCACGGACGATGCGCATGCGCACAGGCTTGCCGCCCCCATCCGTCTGGCCATCGCCCGCAGCCGAACGGGGCAGCGGTTGCCGATTGCGTCGGTGGACGAGGCGCTGGCACACACCTTCACGCCAGACGAGAATGCCGTCGCCGACGACTTCCTGCACGGTGCCATCGTCGGTAGCCCCGAGCGGGTCCGCGATGAACTCGCGCGCGTGGCCGAGGAGACGGGCGCCGATGAACTGCTGCTGTCGGGATTGATGCCCGACATGGACGAGCGCATGCGCTCTCTGGAGCGCATCGCGCGCGCGGCTGGTCTGTGAGCGGCGCAGCAGCGGTCCGGCCCCGCGCGCTGGCAGCCTGGATCGCGGTCTGCGTGGTCTGGGGCACGACCTACCTGGCGATCCGCATTGCCCTTGAGACGGTACCTCCGGGCCTGCTGGCCGGACTGCGCTGGACGGCGGCCGGTGCGCTCCTGGCCCTGGCCGTCCGACTGGCCGGGCGCCGGTTGCCGCCGCCGCAGGCATGGCCGACGCTGGCGCTGGCCGGCTTCCTGATGACCGTCATGGGCAACGGTCTGGTCGTGTGGGCGGAGCAGCACGTCTCGAGCGGACTGGCCGCGGTCATGGTGGCCATGGTGCCCATCTGGTCGGTCATCATCGAAGCCGTGCGGGGACGTGGCGAGCGCGTCACGACGCAGGTGGCCGTAGGGCTGCTGATGGGGTTCGGTGGCATCGTGGTGCTGGTATGGCCCGAGGTGCAGCCGGGCGGTGGAGGCCGGTTGTTTGTCATCGGCATGGTGGCGCTGCAACTGGCCTGCGCCGGGTGGGCCCTGGGCTCGTCGGCGACCAAGCACCAGGACAGCGGCGCCGACCCCGTGGCGACCTCGGCCCTGCAGATGCTGTTCGGCGGCCTCATCCTCGTGGTCATCGGCACGGCCGCCGGCGAGTGGAGTCACCTGCACGTCACGCCACGCACGCTCAGCGCGCTCGTGTATCTGGTGCTGATCGGCTCAATCGTGGGCTACACCTGCTACGTGTACGCGCTCACCCACCTGCCCATCTCGCTGGTCTCGCTCTATGCCTACGTGAACCCGATCATCGCGGTCATCCTGGGGGCGCTGCTGCTCGGTGAACCGTTCACGCTGCGCGTGCTTGCTGCGTCGGGACTGGTACTGGCGGGGATTGCCGTGGTGCGGCAGGCGCAGACCGCGGGATGAACGTGGCCTGAAACGAGAAGCGGCGCGAAGGAACCGGAGTTCCCGCGCGCCGCGTTCTGAAGTGAGCCGGCGAGGCCAGCTCTGAAGACCTACTTCGTGGCCGCCTTCGCGACTTTCTTCGGAGCGGCCTTCTTCACAGCCTTCTTCGCAGCGGTCTTCTTGACGGCCTTCTTCGCGGCCTTCTTGACGACCTTCTTGACGGCCTTCTTGGCCACCTTCTTCACTGCCTTCTTCACAGCCTTCTTGACGGCCTTCTTCGCAGCCTTCTTTGCCATGTGTACCTTCTGTGAGTGGGGGCGCGTGATCGCACACCCGTTCACGCAGAGAGTACCACAGCGTCACGCATTTTTTATTCGACTGCGTCGCAGTTTTTCGACGAAGGCACTCGCGCACACGTTGCCGATCGACCTCGCGGCATGACGAACGCGACCTGCGGATCGTGTCTCGCGGCGACGTCGTCGCAGGCGTGACGCATGCATCACTCGCGATCACGCAACCTCGTTCGCGTGTTCCCACAGCGCGTGTGATGCGACGCGTGTGACTCTCGTGTACAGAGGAGAAATGCGGTGCGTGCGGATCAGAGGTGCGTGGACGCGGCAGCGTCTGCCCTGCGTGCGCGGTCACGTGCGAAGGTCACGAACGCGCGGCGATCGTCCGCAGTCGTGAAGGCCGTCACCGGCACGATGTAGCCAGCCAGACGATCGGTCATCAGAAAAATATGCGTCGGGGTTTCATCGACCGACAGAATGCCGGCCCAGGTGCTGCGGCCGTCCTGCGTCTCGCTGACCTGACGCACACCGTCGTCCGTCAGCTCGATGCGCCGCGGGCCGACGAGGGCACCGCCGTCGACGGGCAGCGCCGCGTAGCGATAGAGGCGCGACAGCACCCACCAGAGCAGACCGCCGAGACCAAGCACGAGTGCGGCTGTCGGTGTATGGAACTGCAGAGCCGGTACGCGGCGCAGCAGTTCACCGAGAATCACGGCAAAGAGGACCAGCACCCCAAAGTAGACAGGTGTGCGGACCGAGCGACGGATGCGTGCCGTGACGAAGCGCTGGAACGCGGCCATGTCGGCCTTGACGGCTGTGAACTGGACGGTAGGCATGGTGAACGAACTGGACGAACAGATGACCTGACCGCCGCTAGCGACTGGCAACCCAGGTGGTCATGCAGCGCCGGCCCTCGACGTTGGTGGTCTTGATCGGATCAAGCAGACGGCCACCTCGGCCCGCAGTTGCGGCGCGCAGCATGGCGTCGTCCACGACGAACCGCTCGGTGCCATCCGGCAGGCACACCCGTCGGCCGGCCGCTCCCAGTTCTGCCTCCAGCCCGATCGTCGAGGCGAGTCTGGCAAAGAACAGCCCGCCCGGCGCCAGAACACGCCACAGCTCATCGACCATGGCGTTGAAGTGGGCGACATCACGCGCGAAGTGGAGCACGGCGCTCGCCACGACCGCGTCCATCGACGCATCCGGCCAGGGAAGCGCATCCAGTTCGGCAACCTGGAAGTGCGATGCGGGCAGCCGCGGCGCCAGCGCTGCCGCCAGCTGGCGCGCCTGGTCGATGGCGGCGGGATCGGCATCGGCACCGAAACAGGAAAAGCCCTGCCGCAGGAAGTAGCACAGGTTGCGCCCATCGCCGCAGCCGGCATCTAGGACACGTGGCCGGGCATCGAAGCGTCCCTGCAGGATCTGGTCGAACAGATAGATATCGATGCGACCGAACTGCTCACGCAGCGCAGCGCCGGG
>JAKFYA010000257.1 GCA_021731095.1 Acidobacteriota bacterium
AGGTCGGTGTGGGCGGCCGACACGACCATCGACTCGGCCAGCGCCGCAAGCCGCAGCCGCAGTGACACGTCGGCGGTGGACTGGCCGCTCAGGTGAACGGTCGCCGGGTCTGCGGCGAAGCCGTCCAGCACAGCGCGGACGACGTAGTCGCCGTCCGGCAGACTATCAACCGCAAACGTGCCATCCGCCGCCACGTCGAGCGTGACCGTTCCCTGGCGGGCGCTGGACACCACGATACGCGCGCCTGGCGTGGGCCGTCCGTCAGGGTCGGTGACCGTGCCATGCAGACCGGCTGCAGACACGACTCCCTGAACACGGGCGATACACAGCACTGTGAGACAGAGACAGAACAGGCGGGAAACCCGATGGGTCATACGTCCTCCCGGCGTCCGAAGCGCCAGAGAATGGGACAAGCCCCCGGGGTAGGTCTCCTGACTTGCGGATGGAACGCGACCCGGTCTGTCTTCCCACGCGTTGGGCTGCGCAGTGACGTTGGCGACCGTGTCTGTCCGCTTACAGTGGCGGGACCGTGTGGGAGTTGCACCCACTTCCCTGAATCACCCGGGTGGTGTCAGTTGTGAGGCGGAGTATAGCACGCTAGAATCGGAGAACTCCCGATGGACGCACGCCTTCGGCACGCGGGCCTCACTGCCATCCGCGACAAGCTGGACGCCGGCATTCGACTCTCGTTTGACGACGGGGTCCAGTTGTTCGCGTGCGACGATCTCCAGGCCATCGGCTGGCTGGCCAACCGCGAGCGTGAGAAGCGCCACGCGGGACGCACCTACTACAACTACAACCTGCGGCTCGAAGCGACCAATGTCTGCGTCGCCACCTGTCTCTTCTGCTCGTTCTCCCGTCTGGAGCCAGGGGCACCGCAGGCGTATACGATGTCGCTCGAAGAGGCGTGGGACAAGCTGCGGTCCCGGGCCAATCAGCCGCTGACCGAGGTGCATGTGGTCAACGGCCTCCATCCGGACCTGCCGTTCAGCTACTACACGGAGCTGCTGCAGGGACTGAAGGTCATCCGCCCCGAGGTGCACCTGAAGTGCTTCACGGCCGTGGAGATCGCATTCTTCGCGGACCTGTACGGCAAGACCGACGAACAGGTGCTGCGCGAGCTGATGGAGGCCGGACTCGACTCGCTGCCGGGTGGCGGTGCCGAGGTGTTTGCGGAACGCGTGCGCCGGAAGATCTGCCACGACAAGTGCGGGGCTGACCGGTACCTCGACATCCACCGCATCGCCCACAGGCTTGGCATGCGCTCGAACGTCACGATGCTGTACGGACACATCGAGACGATGGAAGAACGCGTCGATCACATGCTCCGGTGCCGCGCGCTTCAGGACGAGACCGGTGGCTTCCAGGCCTTCATCCCTCTGGCGTTCCATCCGGAGAACAACCAGATGCGAAAGCTGCCGCCACCAACAGGCACCGACACCCTCAAGGTGCACGCGGTGGCGCGGCTGATGCTGGACAACATCCCGCACGTGAAGGCGTTCTGGATTGCCACAGGCCTGGACCTGGCACAACTCGCGCTCTGGTACGGTGCGGACGACCTGGATGGCACTGTGCAGGAAGAGAAGATCTACCACATGGCCGGCTCGAACACGCCCGAGGCGATGACCACCGCCGGCATTGCCCGTCTCGTCCGGGCAGCCGGGCGCGAACCCCTGGAACGCGACACCTTGTACAACATCGTGAACGTCCCGCAAGTGGTGGAAAATCAGGGCGTTAGCGTCGGGCTATAATCAGACGTGTCTTCCTTCCTGCCGGTGCTGACCGCGTTCGAGCAGCAGAGCATCGGCGAACGCCAGCCCCTGCCCGAACGCTACCTCGGACTCTCCGACGCGGAGATGACCGCGCGGATTGCCGCCGCGCGCGCCACCCTCGGCACCCGCCTGGTGATTCTCGGGCACCACTATCAGCGCGATGAAGTGATCCGGTTCGCCGACTATGTGGGCGACTCGTTCAAGCTGGCCCGGCAGATTGCCGCTCGCCCCGAGGCGGACTACATCGTGTTTTGCGGCGTGCACTTCATGGCGGAGAGCGCCGATGTGCTCTGCGCGTCCCACCAGCAGGTGATTCTGCCGGACCTGGCCGCCGGCTGTTCGATGGCCGACATGGCGGCGCCCGACCAGCTCGAGATCTGCTGGGAGGAGCTGATGCAGATGGGCGTCGGCAGCACCGATGCGACGGGTCGCGCCGGCGTCATTCCGGTCACCTACATCAACTCCGCCGCCTCGATCAAAGCCTTCGTGGGCGAACACGGTGGCACCGTCTGCACGTCGTCCAATGCGGCGGCCACCCTGCGATGGGCCTTCGAACGCGGCCAGCGGGTGCTCTTCCTGCCAGACCAGCACCTCGGCCGCAACACGGCCGACAAGATGGGGATTCCACTGGACGACATGGTCGTCTGGGACCCGCACGAGATTTGCGGCGGCCTGGAACCGGACCAGGTGCAGCGCGCGCAGATGATTCTGTGGAAGGGACACTGTTCCGTTCACACCCGCTTCACGCCGCAGCAGATTGCACAGGTGCGGGTGGAGCACCCCGGCATCCGCGTCATCGTGCACCCGGAGGTGCCGCGCGAGGTGGTTCAGGCGGCTGACGACAGTGGCAGCACCGAGTACATCATCGGCCAGGTGGAGCAGAGCCCGGAAGGTTCGGTCTGGGCGGTGGGCACCGAGATTCACCTGGTGAACCGGTTGGCGCAGCAGCAGGCCGGGCGTCGAACCGTCCTGTCGCTCGACCAGTTCGGGTGCCTCTGTTCCACGATGTTCCGGGTGTCACCGAATCACCTGCTGTGGATTCTCGAATCGCTGGCCGAAGGCCGCGTCGAGAATCGTGTCACGGTCTCCGACGCCCAGAAGCACTGGAATCGCGTCGCGCTCGACCGTATGCTCTCCATCCAGTAAGCGCGTCCGCGCTCCGTTCGCTCCAGGAGGACCGATGGCCCTGTCAGACCTGTACAGCAATCTCCAGTTGCTGCTGCGGTGGGTACACGTGCTGGCCGGCATCATCTGGCTTGGCCACCTCTACTTCTTCAACTTCGTGAATGTGCCGTTCCAGGGCACCATCAGCCCTGACGTGAAGAAGGTGGTGAACCCACTGCTGCTCACCCGCGCGCTGTTCTGGTTCCGGTGGGGCGCAATGGCGACCTTGGCCGCGGGACTCGCCCTGTTCACGCAGATCTACATGTACACGCCCGGGATGGGCTTCGGTCCCTCGGAGCTGTTCCGGGCGGCAGATGGCGAGGTGACCGGGCGGGCCCTCTGGATCATGCTTGGCATGACGCTGGGCACGTTCATGTGGTTCAACGTGTGGTTCGTGATCTGGCCGGCGCAGCAGAAGATTCTGCGCGGCCTTCGGGACGGCGTCCCGGCGTCGCCGGCCCTGCCTGCGCGGGTGCTGGTGGTCTCGCGGCTCAACACGGTACTGTCGGGCCCCATGCTGTTCGGGATGCTCGCCGCGACACACTACGGCGGTTTCAACCTGGTGACCGCGCTGGTGGCCATGGGTCTCGGCGCGGCGGCGCTGTGGCACGTGATTGCCGTGGCCCCCAGGGTGGGGAAGACTCTCTAGGGCAGCCGGCGCGCCGTTCGGGCGATGAGCAGACCGAGCGCGTCGCGCCGGTAGGGCTTGGGGAGCAACTCGATGGTATTTGCGCTGTCGAGGGCATCCAGGTGTCCGGACACGTATCCGCTGCAGAGCGCCACGGGCACCTCGGGGTCGATGGCGCGCATGGCCCGCAGGGCATCGGGTCCAGACATGCCGGGCATGACCACGTCGCACAGCACCATGGCCAGCTCTTCATGCCGCTCGCGGAAGCGGGCCACTCCTGACGGACCATCGACGGCGCTGAGCACCTCGTAACCCAGGCTCTGGATCAGTCGCTCGGCCAGCATCCGCACCATCGGCTCGTCTTCCACAAGCAGGACCAGCCCAAGCCCTGTCCGATCGACCGCGACCTGCCTGGTCGGCTGCCTGACACCGCGGTCGGACACCGGCAGCAGCAGCCGGAAGCGTGCGCCCTGGCCCGGAGCACTTTCCACCGTGACCGTGCCGTTGTGTGAACGCGCCGTCCCGTACACCACGGCCAGCCCGAGGCCTGTGCCGGCCCCGACTTCCTTGGTCGTGAAGAACGGATCGAAGACCCGGCTGATGACATCTCGCGGGATGCCCACGCCGGTATCGGTCACCGTGATGTGCGCGTACGAGCCCGCTGCCACGGGGCTCGGCAGCGCCGCCGCGGCCGCGTCGTCGAGGTGGACCACGCCGGTGCTGATGGTCAGATGTCCGCCCTGTGGCATGGCGTCCCTGGCGTTGATGCCGAGATTGAGCACGGCCGTCTGGAACTGTGCGGTGTCCACGACGACAGTCACGCCTGGTGCGCCGAGCATGGTGTCGAGCTGGACGCGCCGGTCAATGCCTCGCGCCAGCAGGGCCGCCGTCTCCCGCACGACGTCGTCCACCGCCACGGGCTCGGCCGACAGCGGGCCGCTCCGCGCGAAGGCCAGCAACTGTCGCGTCAGCTGGGCCGACCGTTCAGCCGCGCCGATGACCATGTCGGTCAACTCGACCAGATGTGGGTGACCGGCCAGCGCGTCCCGCAGTTCCTCGCTCGCGCTCATCACCACCGCGAGCATGTTGTTGAAGTCGTGCGCCACGCCCCCCGCGAGCTGGCCCACCGCCTCCAGCTTCTGGCTCTGACGTGTCGAGGCCTCCGCCTTCAGGCGGTCGCTGATCTCCGAGGCCATGCCGACCACTTCCGTCACCGTCCCGTCGGCATCGAAGACAGGGCTGTAGGACACATCCCACACCATCTCGCCGTACGGGATGTGCACGTTCAGCGGGTGTCCGGCCATCACCTGCCGGATGTGGGCGGGCAGGCCCTGCGGGTCCGGATGCAGTTCCTCAGCGGTACGACCAATGATCTGCTCACGGGTTACGCCCAGGCGGGACAGTCCCCGACCCTCCGCCAGCCGAAGTCGGCCATCCGCTCCAAAGGCGAACAGCGCCGCCGGCAGGTTGCTGACCACCGTCTTGACCAGTGCCTCGGCCCGACGGGCGTCCCGTTCAGCCTGTCGCAAGGCCGTGACGTTCTGGGCGACCACCATTGCGTAGCGGACGGACCCATCGGGATTCAGGAGCGGTTCGTAGGTGTACTGGTAGAGCCGCTCGCCGAAGGGCAGTTCGGCACGGAAGCGCTTTCCCCCAAGCGCCGCTCGCAGGTTCGGCTCAACCAGGGCGGCAAACGCCTGATCCATCGCGTCGTAGAGCAGCCGCCCTTCAATCTGCGCTTTGCTGAAGCCATTGACCTCCAGTTCCGGCCCATCGGCCAGCACGAAGCGCAGGTCGTGGTCGAAGAGCATGACCGAGCTGGAAGGGAGGTTGGTGACGAGGAGCTGGTAGCGCTCAGCCGCCAGCCGGGAACCGGCGTCCATGGCCGAATCTGTGTCGTTTGCAGGCGAAAGTGGGTGGTCAGAGGACATGATGCGCGTCGTGCCGTGAGGTGCAGGTGACTGGGTGCCGGCCCGGGCGCCGTGGCATCTCTGCGACAACGGGAGACGTCTGGGCACGGCTTGACGCGTTACTATAACCGCTTGGCCAGCGCCCAGGCCACGTTCCCGGATGGACTGCCTTGATGATCGCTAGAGAATTCCTGTCGCTCGGTGTTGCCGCTGTCGTGCTCGCCGCCACCGTCGCCACCGTATCAGCCCAGCAGCACCAGTTGCCGGTGCTCATCGACGCTCCGCCCCCGCCCGTGGCTCCGGCCACCGTCGCGCGTGATCCGCAGTTGCGGGCCACCGTTCGCGCGGTGCGCGTGACCGAGCCGATGAAGATCGACGGCAAGCTCGACGAGGCCATTTATTCGTCCGTGCCGCCGGCCGGGGACTGGATCCAGCAGACGCCCAAGCCGGGCGCACCGGCGACCGAGCTGACCGATACCTGGATCTTCTTCGATGACAGCAACCTGTATATCTCGATGCTGCTCCACGAGACGCATCCCGAGCGGCGCATCGGTACCGAACTTCGGCGCGACGCGCAGGGGCTGACCAACGACGACAACATCATGCTGGTCATCGACACGTTCTACGACCGGCGCAACGCGTTCAATTTCCAGGTGAACTCGGTTGGGGGCTTCCGCGACCAGCTCATCATGGACGGTGCGGCCAACGGCGCCTGGAACACCATCTGGAACGTGAAGGTGGCCGATGCCAAGGATGGCTGGTCACTCGAGATGATCATCCCGTTCAAGTCGCTGCGCTACACCGGGTCTGGCCCACAGGTGTGGGGCTTCAACGCCCGCCGCGTGACCAAGTGGAAGAACGAGACCTCCTACATCAACCCGGTCCCGGTGGCGTATGGCAGTCCCGGAATCAACATCCTGTCGACGGCGGCGACGCTGGTCGGCGTGGAGACGCCGTCGAACACGATGAACCTCGAGGTGAAGCCGTACGTCATCGGCTCGCTCACCACGGACAAGACGGCGGCCACGCCGTTCAGCAACGACCCCACCGCCAACGCCGGCTTCGACTTCAAGTACGGCATCACGCGCGGCCTGACCGCCGACATGACGGTCAACACCGACTTCGCCCAGGTGGAAGAGGACGTGCAGCAGGTGAACCTCACCCGCTTCAGCCTGTTCTTCCCAGAGAAGCGCGACTTCTTCCTGGAGGGGCTCGGCAATTTCGGGTTTGCCGGTCAGGGCACCGGTGCCAGTTCGGACGGCACGGCCGAGGTGCCGACCCTGTTCTTCAGCCGCCGCATCGGCCTGAACAACGGCGCTGTCATTCCGGTCAGAGTCGGAGGCCGGGTCACCGGCCGCGCGCGCGGGTTCGAGATCGGGTTGCTGAACATCCAGGCTGGCGAGAAGCCCGAAGCCCGCACCGAGGGGACCAACTTCTCGGCTCTGCGGATCCGCCGTCAGGTGCTGCGCCGCAGCAACGTCGGCTTCATCACGACCATGCGGAGTCCGGGGTCACGTGGCACGGAAAGCTTCTCAGGCGGCGTGGATGCGAACTTCCGCTTCTTCGACAACATCGAGGCGAATTCCTACTGGTCAACGACCTCGGATCCCCGTGCTGGCGCCGCTGACACCCAGAGTTACCGCGGCCGCATTGCCTACACGCCGGACCGCTATGGCATCGAGCTGGAGCACCTGAAGATCGGCAAGGACTTCTCGCCCGAAGTCGGCTTTGTCCGCCGCCCGGACTACCGCAATTCCTCGGTGGCGGCCCGCTTCAGCCCGCGCCTGAAGAAGAACAAGCGCGTCAGGCAGCTCTTCTGGAACTACAACCTCGACTACATCACCAACTCGAAAGCCAGTCAGGTCGAGAACCGGAACAACCAGGGCGACTTCGCTGTCGACTTCCACAACAGCGACCGACTCACCTTTACTTTCCTGGACCAGTACGAGTTCATTCCGAACGCGTTCACCATCTCCCCTGGCGTCCGCATCCCCCGTGCGCAGTACAACTACGAAACCTATCGGGTGAGCTACGTGATGGGCAACCAGCGCAAGGTGGCTGGCACCATCCAGGCCCAGACGGGCACGCTCTACAACGGCGACCGCCACTCGGTCAGCTTCAATGGCCGCCTCAGCTTCTCGCCCCGCTTCGTGATGGAACCAGGCATCCAGTTCAATAAGGTGTCGCTGCCGTACGGTGACTTCAGCGCGAACCTGCTCACCACGCGCGTCATCCTGACGCCAGGACCTCGCATGCAGCTCGCCAGCCTCCTGCAGTGGAACGCGAGCGCCGACACGCTGACCTCCAGCATCCGGTTCCGCTGGGAGTACATCCCGGGCAGCGACTTCTTCGTGGTGTTCACCGATGGGCGCACGGTTCCCGGCGCACTCAACCCAGGCTTGCAGAACCGCACCATGGCGGTGAAGCTGACCCGGTTGCTCCGCTTCTAGCGTCTTCCGTTGCTGTCAGGCGACTGGGTCACGCCCTGGGCTGGACGTCGGCCTGCTGCTTGTGCCGGATGCCTTCGCGTCCGTCGTAGCTGAGGAACCTCGGCAAGGCCAGCGCGGCGGCCACGGCTCCAAGCACGCAGAGCACGCCCCCCGACACCACTGACGTGCGCAGGCCGAAGGCCGAGGCGACCAGGCCGGCCTCGGCATTGCCGAGGTATGGACCACTGAGATAGCTCAGCATCTCGATGCTGGCCATGCGTCCGCGCAGCCGGTCCGGAATGGTCTGATTCCAGATGGTCATCCGGAACAGGCCGCTGACATTGTCTGCGGCGCCTGCCACGACCAGACAGCCCAGTGCCACCCAGAGGTGCGTCGTGAGACCGAAGCCGATGATCGCGACTCCCCAGACCAGCACAGCCAGCACGATGGCGACGCCGTGGCGATGCACACGCGCCGTCCATCCGGAGGTGAGGCTGACGATGAGCGGGCCGACCGCCATCATCGAGTAGAACCACCCGACCGAGGCGCCGTCGAAGTGCTCGGCAATGGCGGGGAAGAGCGCCATCGGCATCCCGAAGAACATGGCGATGACATCCAGCACGTAGGTGCCCATCAGTTCCTGACGTGCCCGGGCATAGCTCCACGCCTCGCGGACGGCCCGGATGCTGGGGCGCTCCGCCTGGGTCGGCGGTGGGATGGCCCTGAGCATCACCATGGTCGTGATGGCCACGACGAAGGTGGCGCCGTCCAGCACGTACGCCACGAACGGGCCGAAGCCTGCCACGATGAGGCCCGCCAGGCCAGGACCGACGATGAAGTTGAAGCTGTAGCGCACCATGTGCAGGGCCGCGACGGCTGGCATCAGCTCCGGAGGCAGGAGGCGCGGGGTGAGGGCCTCCATCGCAGGCCTGTGCACGGCATTGAGCGCAGCGATCAGGGCGGCGGCCACGAACAGCACCCACCGGTGTGGCTGCGGCAGCAGCGCATTGGCCGCCAGCACGCCACAGCAGACGAGCATGCCCAGTTCGGCCAGCACGATCAGGCGCCGCCGGTCGACGTAGTCAGCCAGCGCCCCCCCGACAAACGCCAGCGCGAACATCGGCAGGAATTCGGCCACGCCGAGCATGCCGACCGCGAAGGACGAATGCGTGATCTGGTACATCTGCACCGGCAGCACGACGTAGCTGATGGCCGAGCCGAACAGCGAGACGAACTGGCCGATGTAGACGAGACGGTAGTCACGCGACACCCGGAGCGGTGTCAGGTCGATGGCGATGGCGCGGAGCAGGCCGAGCGGCATCTCAGAACAGGTGGACGTCCACCTGGGCGCCGGTGTCCAGGGCGTCCACCTCGGCCGGAATCTCGATGTAGCCGTCCGCGTTCGAGAGACTGGTGATGTCGCCCGACGCCTTGAATGCGGGGAGCGCGGTGGCGCCATCAAGGCGGACCGGGTAGATCTGGTGGCGTCCCGCGACCGAGCCGATCCGCTGGCCGAGCGTGGCGCGAACGGACGGGCGGTACGGCGCGGGCACCCGGGCCAGTGCCCGAATGACCGGCGCCAGCATGATGTAGGCGTTCGACAGGCATGAGGCCGGATACCCCGGCATTCCGAACACCAGCTGGCGGCCGCCGATGAGGCCGAAGGCGGTCGGCTTGCCGGGTTTGACCGCAATGCCGTGGAACACCACGCGTCCGCGTGCGGCGAGTGCGTCAATCATCAGGTCGCGCTCACCCACCGAGCTGCCACCAGAGAAGACGATCACGTCGGCCTCCGCGCAGGCATCAAGCGCGTCCAGGAGGGCGTCGAGTGTGTCTGCCGCTGCGCGGTGGGGCTCGGCCGACCCGCCGTTCGCGGTGACCACCGCGCCCAGCGTGAAGCGGTTGATGTCGTAGATCTGCCCCGGTTCGAGGGGAGCGCCCGGTTCCACGATCTCGTTGCCTGTCGACAGGATGGCCACGCGCGGGCGGACGTACACCGGCGCCTCTGTCAGGCCCAGCGCGGCCAGTGCGCCCAGGCGGGCCGCATTCAGGAAGGTGCCGTCGCGCAGCACGGTCTGGCCGGCGGCAATGTCGGCGCCCTGCCGTCCGACATGCTGGCCCGGGGTGACGCTGGCGCGGATGGCGATGCGCGCACCGGCGCTGGCGGCACCGGCGTCGGTGTCCTCCACCATCACCACCGCATCCGCGTCGGTCGGCATCGGGGCTCCGGTGGCGACTTCGATGCAGGTGCCGGGCGCGACCGCCCGTGCTGGAACCTGACCGGTATAGACGCGGTCGATGAGCGCCATGACGACCGGCGTGGCCGAGGACGCCGTCGTGGTGTCAGCCGCGCGCACGGCGTATCCGTCCATGCCCGCACGTGAAAACGGCGGGACGTCGGCTGGTGCCTGGACGTCGCCGGCCAGCACGCGGCCAAGGCCTTCGTGCAGGGGCACCAGCTCGGTTCCGGTCACCGGGACAATCGTCTGGTTGATGAGGCGCATGGCCTCGGCCAGCGTAATCGTGCTGGTGAAGGGGCGCATGCTCATCGGCCCACCTGCTGCACGACGTGACCCAGCTCCGGCAATATCAGGTGGGTCATCGCCAGACGGACGGCAGATTCGGACCCCGGCAGCACGAATACGGCCGTGCCCCGTGCCATGCCGGCCGTGGCGCGGCTCAGCATGGCGGCCGCACCGATGTCGGCAAAGCTCAGCATCCGGAACAGTTCGCCGAAACCTGGCAGGCGTTTCTCGAGCAGCGCGTCCACCGCCTCGAAGGTGCCGTCCCGGGAGGTCAACCCGGTTCCCCCCGTGGTGACAATGGCCTGGACCCGGGCGTCTGCCAGGGCGTGGCCGACCTGCGCCGTGACCGCGTCCGGGTCGTCCCTGACCAGCGCGTGGTCCACCACCACATGCCCTGCCTGCTCCAGCAGGGTCCGGATGGCGCGACCGCTCGTATCAGTGGCCTCGGTGCGCGTGTCGCTGACGGTCAGCACGAAGCAGCGGATGCTGGACGGCGCGGCGGCCTGATGCTCGGTATGGCTCACGGATGGGGCTCCAGCGACGGTCGGTCGGGAGCACGATTATACGTGGCGAACGGGTCCAGCCGAACGGCGCGCGGGGTATGATCGGCCGTTGCTGGACCCCGGCATCGCATCCGGGCGTCTCGTTCCCATCTCTTCTGGAGAGCACATGGCCGGATATACAAAACTCGTAGTGGCCGCGACCGCTGGTTGCCTCGTCGGCTCGTTCCTCACTGCCCAGGCTGTTCAGGGCCAGGCGTCCCGCACGCCGACCGCCGCAGACGGCAAGATCGGCCACCTCGGCTTCGCCGTGACAGACGTCGAGAAGACGGCCAAGGCCTTTGGTGCCGCGTTCGGCATCGCCGTGCCGAAGGCGATGGATTTCCGCGACATTCCGTGGGGCCCGCGTTTCCCTGGCAAGGTGATGCACGTCAAGCGCATCGGCATGGACTTCGGTGGCGTGACGTGGGAATTCCTGCAGCCGCTCGACGGCGAAAGCCCGTGGAAGGAGTTCATCAAGGCGCACGGCGACGGCATTCAGTACGTCGGCATTTCGGTCGAGGACCCGGCCAAGGCGCGCGACTACCTCGAGTCGAAGGGTGGCAAGCAGACCCAGGCCTTCTCGACCTTTGCCAACTACGTGGACATGAGCGGCGCCGGTCTGCCGTTCACCATCGAGAACACGCCGAACAAGATGCCGCAGCAGGCAGCGCCTGCCGCGAAGTAGGCAACACCTCTCCAACGTGAGGCCCGGGACCGGTGTCCGCACCGGCTCCGGGCGTCTTCAGGCCGCACGTACGACGACCCGATGAGTCTGCGTCCTTCGCTCCCACTCCGGACACCGTGGGGCGTCCTGCTGGCGCTGCTGCTGTGCCTCGTGCCGCGCGCAACAGCCGCGCAGGCGCCATCCCAGGGTGGGTCACCTCCGGTCACACCGTCCACAGCCATATCGCCCTCCGCCCGTGGGACCTCGGGCCGGCTCGCCCGCCCAACGGTGTCAGCCGCGCGCGTGGCCACTCCGCCTGTCATTGACGGGAGGCTCGACGAACCCGTCTGGCGGACCGCTGCCAGGGTGACGGACTTCGTGCAGCAGCGCCCCCTGGAGGGCGCTCCCGGCAGCGAGCGGACCGAGGTGTTCATCGCCTACGACAGCGAGGCCCTCTACGTCGGCATCCACGCGTACTACAGCGACCCCGCGGTGATGCGCGCGAATCGCGTGGACCGCGACGCCACGCAGAACGACGACACCGTGGCCATCTATTTCGATCCGTTCCTCGACCAGCAGCGCGGCTATTCCTTCTCCGTGAACGGCTATGGCGTGCAGAGCGATGCGATGCTCGCCGGCACCTCGACCACGCCGGATACGTCGTGGAACGTCCTCTATCGCTCTGCCGGAACGCCGGTCGAGGGAGGGTGGACCGCCGAGATGGCCATTCCGTTCCGCAGTCTGCGGTATCCCGGCAGGGGCGCGGGCGAGGCGCACCGGTGGGGATTCCAGATTCAGCGCGAGATCTACGGGAAGAACGAGACCGTCGCCTGGGCACCCATCTCGAACAACGTCATGGGCCTGCTGTCCCAGATGGGAGTCCTGGAAGGGATGCGCGACCTGTCGACGCAGCGGAACCTGGAAGTGTTGCCGACTGTGACCACCGTCGCCACGCGGCGACTGGACGGGGCCGGCGGCACCATCGGCGACGAGATTGCGGAAGCTGGCATCAATGTGAAGTACGGCCTGTCGTCGAATGTGACGCTCGACGTCACCTACAACCCGGACTTCTCACAGATTGAGTCCGACCGTCCGCAGATCGAGATCAATCAGCGCTTCCCGCTGTTCTTCGCAGAGTTGCGGCCGTTCTTTCTCGAGGGGCAGGAGATCTTCAAGGTACCAGGCCCCTTTTCGTTCCTCCACACCCGCACAATTCTCGACCCGCAGGTCGGCCTGAAGCTCACCGGGAAAAACAGACGGACGGCGTTTGGCCTGGTGGTCGCCAACGATGAAGCTGCGGGTCGCGCGGCTGCCCCGGTTCCCGGTGTGCCGCCCAGCGAAGGGTCGGCCCTGGTGGTGTCCGGCCGCGTGAAGGTGGACACCAGCCGGGAATCGTTTGTCGCGGTCATTGCCAATGACCGCGAGTTTCGTGACACCCATAGCCGGCTGGCCCTGTTCGATGGCAGCTTCCGCCTGGGGCAGAACTACCGCATCCAGACCACGGCGGGCTTCACCGATCACCGTGACGAGACCGGACGTCGGCGCAGGGGCCACGTGCTGGACACCGGGTTCGTGAAGCAGGGGCGTGCGCTCGGCTTCGTCATTGGAGAGAACATCGTGTCGCCCGACTTCAGGAATGATGCCGGGTTCATGTCACGTGTCGACTACCGGAAGACCATCGGCAACGTCTCGTATCGCTGGTGGCCGCAGGGCCGGGTGATCAACTGGGGACCGCGCGTGCAACATGAGCGGCTCTACGATTTTGGCGGTGTCCTGACAGACACCACCACGTCATTCACGATGCAGGGCACCTTCGCCAACAACATCTCCGCGAGCGGCGCGACGCTGCGCATACTGGAGCGCTATCGCGGCATCGACTTCTACAAGACCCGCTACACAGCCACGGCGACGGTGAATGCCAGCCGTCGGGTCCTGTTCAGGATGGACATGAGTGTGGGCGACGAAACACGCTTCGTCGTCAACCCCTACCTCGGCCACACCTGGGTGCTCAACGCCACGGTGACCCTCCGGCCGTCGTCACGCGTGCAGTCAGAGGTGACGCTCAACACGACGCGATTCACCGATGTGCGGAGCGACCGCGTGGACTTCGATGTGAAGATCCTGCGGGCCATCACGACCTACCAGTTCACGCCGCGTCTGCTCGTCCGCAACATCCTGGACGCCAATACGCTCAACCGTACGGTCGGCCTGAACCTGCTCGGCACCTATCGCGTGAATGCCGGCACGGTGTTCTTCGTGGGCTATGACGATCGCTACCGCCAGGAGAACCGGATCGACCCGGTCCTCTTCCCGGGTGAGGCCTATCGCCGCACCAACCGCGCGGTGTTCGCAAAACTCCAGTATCTCTACCGGCGGTAGCCTGCTGTCGCGGGAGGCCTGTCGGGGCACAGGCCAACGTCGCGGATGGCGCTATGATGCGCGTCATGGGCAAACCGACCCGTGTGCTCGCCGGCGTGGTTGCGGCGTTCGTGCTCATCCAGTTCGTCCCTGTCACCCGAGACAACCCGGACGACCAGCGTGGGCCAGGTGCCTCGCCAGAGGTCGAAGCCGTGCTCCGTCGCGCCTGCTACAACTGCCACTCGCACGAGACCGTGTGGCCGTGGTACAGCCGCATCGCGCCCGCGTCGTGGCTCGTCGCCTGGGACGTGCACGAGGGGCGAACGGTCTTCAACCTGTCGAACCTGCAGGACATTTCAGCGGAGACCCAGGTCAAGGTCCGGGCGGCGGCACTGAAGGTGGTGGAAGAAGGCGAGATGCCACCCTGGTACTACCGGCCTCTCCATCCCGAAGCCAGGCTGACCGCGCAGGACCTGGCCGTCCTGCGCACCTGGAAGTAGGGTCTGGTCAGCTGTACATGACACGGGGCACGGCTCGTCGACGAGCCGTGCCCCGTGCGTGTCGCACCTGGCGTGCGTGCTAGGCCAGGTTCATGAATCCGAGATCACTCGTCGTGAACGTCTCGAGGGTCGGGAACGCCAGCGCGATGTTGGACTCGGTCGCGCCGAACCAGCGGCCCAGCGTGGCGCCGACCTGGGCCGTCGAAATCGTCGGAATCCAGACACCGCGGTTGTTGGCGTCGTTCGGCCCGCCGAGTGTGAACTCCGGCATCGCGCCGTAGACACCGCCCTGCACCGCGCCACCCAGCACGAGGAGGTGATTGCCCCACGCGTGGTCGCTGCCGCTGCCGCTGGGCTGGAGCGTCCGGCCGAACTCGGACTGCGTGAAGGCGGTCACCTTGTCGCCGTGGCCCAAGCCACCGATGACATTGTGAAAGTAGGCGAGCGACTGGGAGAGGTTGGACAACAGGTACCAGTGCTGCCAGTCCTGCCCCCCGTGCGTGTCGAAGCCATCATGCGCCACGAAGAACACCTGTCGACCAGGGCCCTGCTGTGCCCGGATGTCGATGAGGCGCGCAACCTCCTGCAGCTGGCGGCCGATGGGCGTGCCCGGGAATCCCGTCGGCCCGCTTCCGCTGGCACTCTGAAGCGTCTGCGCCAGGTGGAGTCCATTGGACATGGACTTGTTGGCGGTGGCGCGCAGCACGTTTCCCCCGTCCTGCGTGAGCAGCGTGTTCAACGCCTGCTGGCGCACCGCGGCCTCGTTCGACGGCCAGAAACTCATGCCGTTGAGGTTCAGGGTGACGCCAGGCGGAATGGCGTTGCCACCGACATTCTTTCCCTGGAGAAAGAGGGACGGTGAGGCCAGTGAGATGGCCGACAGGGTGTCGGTGTTCCCCCAGCAGTCGAGCAGGCGCCCGCCCCATCCGGTGCCATCGGTGGTCGGTACACCGGTCAAGGCCTGCACGGTCTGATCCGAATGCGAGAACAGGTTGGTCGGGGCTGATCCGCCGGCCTGGTACTCAGTGCGCGTGATCGGGCGCTGGAGCAGTCCGGTGTTCAGCACGAACGCCAGCTTGCCCGTGGCATACAGGTCATTCAGCTCCGTGAGCCCGTAGTGCAGGGCGTACTCTGTGTTGTTCGGTCCGGCAATCGGCGGCAGTAGCTTGCCACCGGTGAGCGCCAGTCCGCCACGGATGGTCTGGTACTTGGTGAGCTGCGCGCTCTCGAGCGGCACGATGACATTGTTGCCGTCGTTGCCGCCGAACAGATAGATGCAGACCAGCGCCTTGTAGTCGGTGACCGGGTCCTGCTGGACGACGTCCGCGGCGTAGACGCTGGTGCCGCGGCTGAAGGCCAGACTGCCCAGTCCCAGCGCTGCGAGGCGCGAGCTGAGCGAGAGGAAATTCCGGCGGGTCGGTGTGTGCGTGTGTGACATGAGTGCTGCCTCTTCGTTGCTGTGTGCGTGTGAAAGGGCGCGCTACTGCACGGGCCCGCCGGTGAAGACCGCATACTCGCTCGAGAGTGCGGCCAGGTAGAGCGCGCCGAGCACCCGTTGCTGGGTGTTGTAGCCGGCAACGGCCTGCGTGGCGTCCACCAGGACCAGACGCAGCTCCGTCGACATCCGTCCGAAGAAGAGGGTCTGGTTCACTTTCTCGACCAGGGCTGCGGGGTCGTTGGCCAGTGCAGTGAACGGTGCCAGGTTGACCGTGAAGGACGAGCCAAGCTGGCCGCTCAACAGGGCCCAGATGAGGTTGCCGCGCAGCAGCGTCTGTGCCGGAGCGTAGACCTGGAACTCTGGACCGAAGAGCCCCTTCTGGCCCGGCAGCGCCGCCAGGGGCGAGTAGAAGTTGAACACCGTGTTCGGTGCCAGCGGCATCTGGCTGATCGTGCCGAAGAGATACATGAACATCGTCGGGTCGGTCGCCTGGGCGCCCAGCGCACGAGCCAGGCCCACGATGTGCAGCACGGGATCCTTGAGGTGTCCGTCCTGTGGACCGGTGACCGCCGCATCCTCGTCTGTCAGCACCGCGCGAATCACCGCCTGCATGTCGCCCCGCACGCCGGAACCGTTGTCCGCGAAGACGTTGGCGACCCGCTCGACATACGCCGGGCTCGGGTTGCTGGTGACCAGCGAGCGGATCAGGCGGGTGGCCACGAAGGGCGGCACGTTCGGATGGTTGAAGATGGCGTCGATGAACCCCTCCAGGTCAGCCGTCGTGCTCTGACCGGCCGGGAGCACCGTGCCACCGGGCAGCGTCTTGGCGCCCATGTCGTGATAGGCCGGACGCGGTTCCATCAGGCCGACGAAGTACTCCTGGTTGGAGCTCTGCGCCGTGGCGCCCGGCTTGGTCGGGTAGGTCCAGCCAGACAGTGCGCGGGCCGACTCCTTGACGGCGTCCTGTGTGTAGGACGGCTTCGGAAGGTTCTGTGCGTCCTTCTCCTGGGTGCCGTCCATGTTCAGCTTCCAGAGTCCGATGCTGAAGAGCTGCAGCACCTCGCGCGGGTAGTTCTCGTTCGGCGCGCTGGTGCCACTGGCCTTGCGGCTGTTGGCCAGGTCGAGGAACTTGCCCATGGCGGGGCTCAGCGTGGCCTCCCGAAGGAGCGTGCGGTAGTTGGTGAAGGCGTACTTCGACAACATCTGGACCCACGGCGACATTTCCGGACCGTAGATGTTCTTGTTGGCCGACACGACGAGCAGTTGGCTCAGCGCGAAGGCGACCCGCTGCCGGAGCTGGTCAGGGGCCTGCATCCAGTTGGTGAACACCTGCGCGCGCAGCGCGTCAAGGCTGAGTCCGTCGGGGATGGTGCTCTCCGGCGCCCGGAACTGCTGCTCGAGCCAGCGGTCGAGGCCGTTCACCTGGACGTCGGCCAGGGCTGCCGCCGTGGGGCCGAACGTGGCCTGGTTGAGGAAGGCCAGTGCGCGAGTGGTGTCGACCGGTTGCGGCGCGGGCAGGGGACCGGAGGACGGCGCTGCGACGGTCGTCGGCGTGGGCGTCGGTTCA
>JAKFYA010000218.1 GCA_021731095.1 Acidobacteriota bacterium
TGCCAGCCCATGAAGTGGACTACCGCATTGTTGGGAGCGAGATGCAGTTCGTTGAGGTCGAGCTGGACCCGGCCGAAGCGGCCGTCGGCGAAGCTGGCGCGATGATGTACATGACGCCGGGGATCGAGATGGAAACGATCTTCGGCGACGGCAGTCAGGCGCGCGGCGGCGTGCTCGACGCGTTGCTCGGCGCCGGCAAGCGGCTGCTGACCGGCGAAAGCCTGTTCATGACCGTCTTCACCAACAAGGGCGCCGGCAAGCAGCGCGTGGCCTTCGCCGCTCCGTATCCCGGCAAGATCCTGCCCATGGATCTGAAGACGCTGGGGGGCACGCTGATCTGCCAGAAGGATTCGTTCCTGTGCGCGGCCAGGGGCGTGTCGGTCGGCATCGCGTTCCAGCGCCGCCTCGGCGCGGGCCTGTTTGGCGGAGAAGGCTTCATCATGCAGAAGCTGGAAGGCGATGGGCTGGCCTTCGTGCATGCGGGCGGAACCGTGGTGCCCCTGGAACTGACCGCCGGACAGTCGCTGCGGATCGACACAGGCTGTCTCGTGGCCATGGCGCCGTCGGTGACCTTCGACATCCAGTATGTCGGGAAGGTGAAGACGGCCCTGTTTGGCGGGGAAGGGCTGTTCTTCGCCACCCTCTCGGGACCCGGGAAGGTGTGGCTGCAGTCCCTCCCGTTCAGCCGTCTGGCGGACCGCATCCACCGCGCGGCGCCGCAGACCGGCAGCCGGCGCGAAGAAGGGTCCATCCTCGGCGGTCTGGGAAACCTGATGGACGGCGACTCCTAGTCGCGACCACCGACCCCGGCACGCCTGCCGGCTCAGCCGACGGAGGTGACGAGGCGCTCCACCTCGTCGCGGACACTCCTGAGTTGCTCGAGCACACGCTCGGCTTCTTCGGCGGTCTTCAGCAGGTCGTCCTTCGAGGGCGTCCCGCCGCGGGCCACTTCGTGGGCCAGATCACGGGTGGTGCGGGCGCAGGCCTCGCAGATGCCGACGGTGTCGGCATGGGCCGCAAGAATCTTCATGACCTCCAGGCGTTCTTCGCGCGTCATGTCTCTAGTGTAGCGGCGGGGCCGCTCCGTGGTCTCCCGGTGGCGGTAGACTGCCACCATGCGGACTCCTGCGGTTCTCGTGACCGGCGCCGGCGGAGAGATCGGGCACGCCCTCATTGCCCGGTTGGCCTCCGCCGGACGCACCATCGTGACGATCGATGTCGCCCCCCTGGACCAGGAACTGGCGGCCCGGGTACACCGGGCCGTGACCGGCTCGATCCTCGACCGGACGCTCCTCGACCGGCTCCTGTCCGAATTCGACATTGACGTCGTCTATCACCTCGCCGCGCTGCTCTCGACACGCAGCGAGTTCACGCCGCTGATGGCCCATGAGGTGAATGTGGCCGGCACCCTCAACCTGCTGGAATTTGCCCAGCAGCAGGGGGAGGCGCACGGTCGACCGGTGGTCTTCATGTATCCGTCGTCGGTGGCGGTGTATGGCCTGCCCGACCTGGCCACCAAGCGGCGGCTGGGGCCGGTGCGCGAGGATGAGTGGGCGCAGCCGACGACCATGTACGGCTGCAACAAGCTCTACTGCGAACAGCTCGGCCGCTACTACACCCGTCACTACAAGCAGCTGGCGGCGGATACGGTGCCGCGCGTGGACTTCCGGTGCCTGCGGTTTCCGGGACTCATTTCCGCCATGACCACGCCAGCCGGCGGCACCTCCGACTATGCGCCGGAGATGATTCATGCGGCGGCGAGAGGCGTGCCGTATGCCTGCTTCGTCAGGCCGGATACCCGCATGCCGTTCCTGGCCATGCCTGACGCCGTGCAGGCGCTCCTGACGCTGGCAGAGACGCCTCGCGCACGCGTGACGCAGTGCGCCTATAACCTTGGCGCGTTCAGCCCGACCGCGGACGAGATTCGGGCGCTGGTGCTGGCGGCCTTTCCTGCGGCAGAGATCCGCTTCGTACCAGATGCCAAGCGCCAGGCCATCGTGGATTCGTGGCCGGCGGAGGTGGATGACCGCGCCGCCCGGCGCGACTGGGACTTCGCTCCGGCCTACGACATGGCACGGGCATTCCGTGACTACCTCATTCCCACGATCCGCGAACGGTATCGCTGAGGCGGTACTGCCATACAATCCTCGCCGCATGGCAGAGAGACTCGGACGAGGATGGCGCTGGCGCGCCGGCGCGGCGCTGCTCGGCGTGGCGCTGACCGCTGGTGTGGGACAGGGGCAGCACGGCACCCAGGGTGGTGACTGGCGGTTCACGGGTGGGGATGCGGGCGGCACGAAGTACTCGCCGCTGGACCAGATCACGCGCGACAACGCGAAAACGCTGCGTGTGGCGTGGCGGTGGAAGTCGGACAACTTCGGCCCGCGTCCCGAATACAACCTCCAGGCCACGCCCATCGCCATCGACGGACTGCTGTACACCACGGCTGGCACGGGGCGGGCGGTGGTGGCCATTGACGGCGCCACCGGCGAGACGCGCTGGACCTACCGGTATGACGAGGGCGAGCGTGGGCGGCTCGGTCCCAGGCAGAATCACCGGGGCCTGGCCTGGTGGAGTGACGGCAAGGGCGATGACCGGCTGCTCTACATCACGCCGGGCTATTTCCTGATTGCGCTGAACGCGAAGACCGGCCAGCCCATCACCTCGTTCGGCACAGGTGGCGTCGTCGATCTCTTTGACGGCCTGGACCGTCCCCGGCCCGCGAATGGGGCCATCGGCTCCAGTTCTCCCCCCATGGTCGTGAAGGATGTGGCGGTCATCGGGGCCGCCCTGCAGTCGAGTGCGCCCAGCCGCGAGAACATCGCCGGGCACATCCGGGGGTACGACGTCCGGACCGGCAAGCGCCGCTGGATCTTTCACACGATTCCCGAACCGGGTGAGGTGGGCAACGAGACCTGGAAGCGCGATTCGTGGGCCTATACGGGGAATACGGGCGTGTGGGCGCCGATGTCCGCGGATCAGGAACTGGGCTACGTGTACCTGCCGGTCGAGACCCCGACCAACGATCTCTACGGCGGGCACAGGCCCGGCAACAATCTGTTCGCCGACAGCCTCGTCTGTCTGGACGCCTCGACGGGGAAGCGGGTCTGGCACTTCCAGCTCGTGCACCACGGCATCTGGGACTACGACACGGTCGCCCCACCCATCCTCCTGGACGTCACTGTCGGCGGCCGGCGCATCAAGGCCGTGGCGCAGGTGACCAAGCAGGCTTTCACGTATGTCTTCGATCGCGTGAACGGCGAGCCGGTCTGGCCCATCGAGGAGCGTCCGGTGCCCCAGTCGGACGTGCCCGGAGAACAGACCTCGGCGACCCAGCCGTTCCCCACGCGTCCGGCGCCCTTCGACCGTCAGGGAGTCTCCAAGGACGACCTCATCGACTTCACGCCGGCACTGCGGGCCGAGGCCGAGCGCATCATGGCGCTGTACAGAACAGGGCCCCTGTTCACCCCGCCCATCGTGGCCGGCTCGAATGGCCTGAAAGGCGCCCTCTGGCTGCCGAACACGACAGGCGGCGCCAACTGGCAGGGCGGGGCGGCCGATCCGGAGACCGGCATCCTGTATGTCGCCTCGCATACGCTGGTCCGGGTGGCGGCGCTGGTGCATGACCCGAAGCTGTCGAGCATGGACTTCATCGGCGGCGGGGGCGGTGACGCGCCGCCCGGGCCGCGTGCGCCGGGACAGCTCACCATTGGTGTCCTGGGCCCGCAAGGCCTGCCGCTCATCAAGCCGCCCTATGGACGCATCACGGCTGTCGACCTCAACAGCGGGGACCACCTCTGGATGCGACCCAACGGCGAGACGCCGGACTGGATCCGCAATCACCCGGCGCTGTCAGGCGTGACGGTGCCCCCGACGGGTCGTTTCGAACACTCAGGCCTGCTGGTCACCAGGACCCTGCTGTTTTCAGGAGAGGGTTCGGGCCTCTATGCCGTGCCGCAAGGGACGGGCGGGCCGATGTTCCGTGCGCATGACAAGCGGACCGGTGAGGTGGTGGCCGAGATCCGGCTGCCCTCGAACCAGAGTGGCATTCCGATGACCTATCTGGCCAGAGGCCGGCAGTTCATCGTGGTGCCGGCCGGTGCGGTGGGCAGCCCGGGCGAGTTCATTGCACTGACCCTGCCCTAGCCGGAATGGCTGTCCGCCAGACGCGCCGGCAGGGCGACGGGGCGGAACTCAGCGCGGGGGCTCTTCGCCCGACGGTGTGAGGCAGTACCCATCTCCATGCACGGTGTGGATGAAGCGTGGGTGGTGCGGGTCGACCTCGATCTTCTTCCGCAGGCGGGCGATGGCGTGGTCGACCGCGCGGGTGTTCGGCGTATCGGGAAAGCCCCAGACATCGCGCAACAGCTCGCTCCGCTGCACGATGCGGTCCGGCCGATCAGCGAGATGCCGGAGCAGCTCGAACTCCCGGTGGGTGAGGTCGACCGCGTCACCGTTTCGCGTGGCCTGATGGGCCGTGAAGTCCACGACGACGGTGCCCAGCGCCAGGCGGGACACCCCGGGGCGCGAACGCCGCAGGACGGCGCGCACGCGGGCCAGCAGTTCCTCGAGGTCGAACGGCTTGGTGATGTAGTCGTCCGCGCCCAGGGACAGGCCCTTGAGCTTGTCAGCCTTCTGGCTGCGCGCGGTGAGCAGGATGACCGGAAACGCGCGCGCCTGGCTCCAGGCCCGGCACAGGTCGAACCCGCTGGTGCCCGGCAGTGTCACGTCCAGCAGGGCCAGGTCCGGCGTGAAGGTGCGGGCCACGGCGATGGCGGCGCTGCCATCCGAGACGCACTGCACCTCGAAGCCGTCGATGGTCAGGTTGTCCCGGAGGATGCGGGACAGCGCCGCGTCATCTTCCACCACCAGAATCCGTCGCCGAACCTCGCTTGTCATGCTTCCTCCGTCGCCGGGAGCTCGATGCCGACGGTGGTGCCGTGGCCTTCTTCGCTCCGAATCGTGAGTTCTCCGCCATGGTCGCGCACAATCCGCTGCGTGATGGCCAGACCCAGTCCACTGCCACCTGCCGTCGCGCGGTGGCCGCGGTAGAACCGTCGCGTCACCTGGGAGATTTCGGCTTCGGGAATGCCGACGCCCCTGTCGATCACCTCGATGACCACCCCATTCTCGCTCCGGTAGCCGTGAATGCGCAGGTATCGGCTCTCACCGGAATAGCGGATGGCGTTGTCGAGCAGATTGGCGAGGGCCAAAGCCAGCGCGGTACGGTCGATGCGCACCGGTGGTAGACCGGGCTCCACGTCGACGTGCACGTCGAAACGGTTGGCGGCGAGCGTCGCCGCGAACTCGTGCACCGTGTCTTCGACGAGCTGCTCAGGCGGCATGGCCTCGAACGAGTAGACCTCCGTGACATCGGTCACGCGGGAGTAGGCCAGGAGGTTGTCGATGAGCCGCGTAAGCCGTTTGGCTTCCTGCACGGCCATCTGCGCGTACTCCTTGGCGGCGGCCGTATTGTCGAGCCGGCCGGAGGCCAGCGTTTCGCTGATGGCGCGGATGGTGGCGATGGGCGTCTTCAGCTCGTGCGTCACCGTGGCCACGAAGTCGGACCGGAGTCTGGTGAGCTCGGTACTGGCACGCGCGGCACGGAGGGTCAGCACGAACCCGATGCCCAGCAGGATGGCCGTGAGGGCGGCCACTGCAAGCGTGCGCTGCGCCCCCTGGTTGGCCGCCAGCATCGTGGGGTCGCCCACCACGGTTGCCTCGGCGGTCCACGACTCCACCTGCAGGCCTGCCACGGAGCTGCTCAGTTGCAGGTTCGGATCGAAGAACGCCAGCGGGAAGGTCCGACGGCCCGTGGCATCACGCCGGAGGCTCACGGGCGGTGAGGTGACAGGGGCGCCGGAGCTGTCGAGAACCGAGAGCACCACCCCCCCGTCAGAGCCAGCAATGTGCGAGACCTGGGCAGCCACATCGCGGAAGTAGTGGGTGCTGACCCACGGCAGGTTCACCATGAACCCGAAGACGTTGGAGAGATGCTCGCGATAGATGTCGGAGTACTGGAGCTGCGCCACGACCTGATAGGGCACCCCCTCCAGTTCAAGGCTGACGATTGCGTAGCGATGGCCGGCCGCCACGTCACGCGCCAGGTGCCGGGCCAGCAGCGCTCCGACTGACGGCGCCGCCACCGTTGCCACCGGCATGCGCTGGCGCTCGGGCGTCGAGGGCATCCATCGGGGCATCCGCTCGGCGCGTCCGTAGAAGGTCACCTCGGCCGAGCGGGACAGGTCGGTCGCCTCGAAGAAGACCTCGGGATAGGGATATCTGGCGAACGCCCCGGCGATCAGGTCGTACTCGTCTGCGGCATGGGTGCGCTGCGACGCCGCCAGCACGGAGCTCTGCACCCCGCGCATGTCCCGGGTCAGGGCCGTGACGAGCAGGTCTGCGGCCGCATCCGCCCGGCGCCGCGCCAGCAGCTCCGCGCTGCGCTGCCACTCCGTGACGGCACCATAGCCCAACCAGACCAGGGCGGCCACGGACAGGACGGCGACGCCTCCGATGATGGCGCCGAACCTCAGCCTCATCGGAGGAGTTCCCGTTCCCGGAAGTACCGTGCGGCACCGTCGTGCAGGGGAATCGGTGTGGACGGCGCGCGCTCAGGGTCGACGGGTTCCTGTCCGGGGGCAATGGCGTCCAGCCGTGGCGCGGCGTCGAAGTAGGCCTTGGTGAGGGCATACACGAGCGCCTCATCGAGATCGGCGCGGCAGATGACCACGAGGTCGACGCCCACGGTGTGCAGGGGCGCCGTCTGCCCGGCATAGGTGCCTGCGGGAATGCTGACCGGCTTGATGAAGGCGTACTGCCGCCGCAGCCGGTCCACGGCCGGGCCTTCAATGGGAATCAGACGCATGCCCCTGGCCGTCAGCTCGGAGATGGCCTCGCCGGAACCCAGGACGGTGGTGAAGACCGCGTCCAGCGTGCCCTGGCCGAGCGCGCGGAACGCGTCGGCGGGTGGCATCGGGCGATTGCGGATGCTGTCGGGGTGTACGCCGAAGGCCGCCAGCATCAGGTGCGAGAGGGCCGTCACCTTGATGAGGGGACCACCGTCGCCATCCGATAGCCCCAGTGGCACCGTCCAGCTCTTGCGGAAGGGGAGGTTCGGGACCTCGCTGTTCATGCGGGCAAGATGGCCCCGGACGCCGGGCACCGAGCGGATGCCGGACTCGGGCCTGGCCAGCAGCAGCAGGGCTGCAGGCTGCAGGACCGTGATGGCGCGCAGCGGGCTGCCCGCGCCACCGCTCTCGTTGCTCACCGACACATAGGCGGCGTAGACGTTATCGGCAAACTGCTGGGTGATGTCCGCTTCGCCCCGTTCAAGCAGCTCGACGGGAGAGAGCCCTGGTTTGCCCTGCACCGCCTCGACGCGCACATCGGGATGACTGGTGGCGAGGGCGGCCTTGAGCGCCGTCGCCAGTTGTGCGCCAGACACGCGCAGCGTCATCCTGGACGGCGCAGGTCGTTCGACGCCGCAGGCAGCGCAGGCAAGCGCAAGCGCAAGGAGAAGCAGGCGCGCAGGCATCTCGCGCATTGTGCCACACCGGGTCAGGCCGGCTGGCAGCCTGCCGTGCTAGAGTCTGGCGCCGGAGACGGCAGGCAACGGAGGACACTGTGACGCACGGGATACGGATGGGGCTGGTCGGCGCGGGAGTGGTGGTGGCGGGGATGGGCCTGGTGGCAGGCCATGTGCGGGCAGGCGCGCCGCCGCGCTATCCCGACCGGATCGTCTATGTGCCGGCCGACCGTCTCGAACAGGCCGTGACGCGCGGCAATGCGGCCGGCCAGGGGACCAATGAACTGGTGCCTCGTGATGCGGACCTCGGCGTGCGGGTGAGTCTGGGACGCAAGCTGCCCAATGCGCCGACCGGAGATCCCGAGGCGCACGAAACCTTCGGACACGTGTACCTCGTGCAGGCGGGGGCGGGCACGCTGGTGCTGGGTGGCACCCTGGTCAATCCGCGCCCGCGCAGCGGTGGCGAGTGGAACGGCAGCGCCATCACCGGCGGACGCGAGTTCCGGATGAAGACGGGCGACATGATCACGGTCCAGGTAGGCATGCCGCACTGGTGGAAAGAGGTGGGGCCGGAAGGCGTGGCGTATCTGGCGTTCCACAGCTTCCCCGAACACCACCAGCCCGGTGTTGTGCGCTAGCGGGTGGCGCCGAGGGCGCGAAGGGCGCTGACGGCATCTGGTCCGTTGGCCACCGCCAGTGGCGTCTGTCCCGCGCGATTGGTTGCGGTGAGACTGGCGCCGCGTTCGACCAGGCGGCGAATGACGGACGGGTAGTTCTGGGCCGCCGCCCCATGGAGGGGCGTGTTGCCGTCCACGCCAGCTCCGCCGGGGTCAGCGCCAAGGTCCAGCAGCCATGTCACGGTCTCCAGCGCCTCGCGTTCGTCCGGGGTCCGCAGCAGGCGCAGACGATGACGTCGGTCGAACAGCGGTCCCTGGGCCGGCACCCCGGCGGCGGCTGCCAGAGCCGGAGTTCCGTCAGGAGGGGTCTGGCGCCAGTCAGCGCCAGCCGCGGTCAGCAGGCGCAGGAGGGCCGGTTCCAGGAAGCGCGCGGCGAGCCAGGCGGGAGTGCCACCGGTCAGCCCCTCGTAGAAGAAATAGTCCCGGGTGCCGCGCGTGGTGGCGGTGCCATTGCGCAGCCGCGAGTTCACGTTGGCCTTCCGGGCGATGAGGGCCGCTGCCAGTTCGGCATTGCCGCGCAGCACCGCCGCATGGAGGGCCGTATAGCCGGAGCCGATCACGTTCGGGTTCGCACCATGCTCCAGCAGGAGCGTGGCTGTGGCGGTCTGATCGCTGTGCGCCGCCACGACGAGAGCCGTTGAGCCATCCGGCGCCACCGCGTCGACCATCGCGCCTCCCTCCAGCAGCCCCCGGACGGCAGCGACGCTCCCCGTTCGGGCGGCGAGCATCAGCGCGGTCCATCCGCCTTCGTTCACCTCGCCAATCACGGCCAGATTCACATCGTTCGGATCAGCACGATTGATGCGCCGCCGGCTGACGCGTGACCGGGCCTGCGGTTGGGCGCCGCGTTGGAGCAGCAGTCGCACCACGTCAGCGCGATCGTGCGCGGCGGCCCACATCAGTGCCGTCTGCTGACGGACCGGTTCCACGGCCTGCACCGTGGCGCCAGCCGCCAGAAGTGCGGTGACCCCAGCCAGCGAACCGGCACGCGCACAGTGATGCAGCGGCGGGACGGCACCTGCCCCCGGATCGGCACCGGCGGCGAGGAGTCGCGTGACCAGCGCGCCGTTGCCATTCGTGCACGCCAGGCCAACGGGCGTGACCTGCAGGTCGTTTGCGACGCGAGCCTTCGCGCCGCGGCGCAGCAGCAGTTCGGCCATCGGCGCGTCGTCCCAGTAGGCCGCCCAGTGCAGGGCCGTGGTGCCGTCGGCCTGGGCGGCGCCCGGCGTGGCGCCAGTGGCCAGCAAGGCCTGTATGGCTGCGTGGTCGCGCTGTTTCGCGGCGTCAGCCACGCGCGTGTCGCCAGCCGCAGCCACCACGCCCGATGACACCAGGACCACGCCGAGCAGCCGGGCGAGCGCGAGGCGTCGAGTCATCACAGGGCGTCGAGGCGGCCGGTGCTGTTGCCGAACCGGTCGGCGTTCACACCGAACCGGGGGAGCAGTGTGGCATGCAGGTTGGCCAGCGGCGTGGTGCCGGGAACGCGCAGATGTCGTCCGCCACGCAACCCCGTGCCGCCGCCGGCGAGCAGCAGCGGCAGGTCTTCCTGCGCGTGCGAGTTGCCATCGCTCATGCCGGATCCGTACAGGATGAGCGTGTGATCGAGCAGAGACCCGCCGGCGTCCGGCGTGGCGCGCAAGCGGGCGAGGAAGTCACCAAACAGCGAGACGTGGTGTGTGTTGATGCGCGCCAGCATGGCGAGCTTCTCCGGATCGTTCCGGTGATGCGACACAGGATGGTGGGCTTCGCGGACGCCAATCTCCGGATAGGTGCGGCCGCTCAGCTCACGCCCGATCATGCAGGTGATGACGCGGGTGAGGTCTGACTGGAACGCCAGCACCTGCAGGTCGAACATCAGGCGCGCATAGTCGGCAAACTGATCCGGCACGCCCGCTGGCCGCGCGACGGCCGGCAGGTGGACCGTGCTGTCCTGTTCGGCGCGCTGGATGCGGCGCTCGGTGTCGCGGACGGCGTCGAGATATTCGCCGAGCCGGTTGCGGTCCCGTGTCCCGAGGTCGCGCATGACCTCACCCAGCGCATCCCGGACCGAGTCCAGCAGGCTGCGCTGCTCGCCGAGGCGTGCGGCGCGCGACCCGCGGTCGGTGTTGTCGTGGTCGCCGAAGAGTCGTTCGAACACCGCGCGTGGATTGTGCTCCATCGGCAGCGGCGTAGCCGGGCCGCGCCAGGCGATGGTATCGGTGTAGACGCAGCTGGCGCCGACATCGCAGGCGCCGGCATAGCCCGACTCCAGCGACAGCTCAAGCGAAGCGAGCTGGGTGGCGCGCCCCGCCTCGCGGGCCACGAGCTGATCCATCGAGATCCCGGCCTCGACGACGGACCCGGTTGACGGCGCCGGCGGCATGCCGGTGAGGAACTCCGTGCTGGCGACCGCGTGGACGGCATACGAGGGCGGCCCGTTTCTGAGCCCGCTCAGCACCGTGAGCTGGTCCCGGAACGGCGCCAGGGGGGCGAGCGTCGGCGACAGCGACAGGGCGCCCGTGTCGCCGGTCGGCGTCCACTGGTTCATCACCACGCCGTTCGGCACATAGGTGATGGCGAGACGCGTGGGCGCCTCGGCCGCTGCCAGCCTGCGCCCGGCCGGCACCATCGCGTCCAGCCAGGGCAGCGCCACAGTGGCACCCAGCCCGCGGAGCAGGGTGCGGCGGGGCAGTGCGCGTCCTGTGCGGATCATGACCCGGCCCTCCGCATCCGGAACGGGACGCTGCGCACAATGCCGTCGATGAGGGCGGACCAGCGATAGCCGCCCGGCGCGGCGTCCTGCACGATGCGGCGCACGGCCGGCCAGTCGGACGGTTCCACGGGACGACCGATGGCGTACATGAGCAGCCGTTCGGTAATGGCCCGGGCCACCTCGGCCTTGCGCGTACCGATGAGCGTCCGGAGGCCCGACATGCCCGTGAAGGCTGTCCCGTCCGGAAGGACGCCCGATGCGTCGACCGGGCCACCGGCCTCGTTCCGGATTCGCCAGTGGCCGATGGCGTCGTACTGTTCCATGGCAAAGCCGAGCGGATCCATCCGCACATGACAACTGGCGCAGACCGGGTTGCGCCGATGCCGCTCGGTACGCTCGCGCATCGAGAGGAGCCGATCGTTCTCCGTCGCGCCTGGCAGGTCAGGCACTACGGCGGGAGGCGGCGGAGGTGGCGTGCCGAAGACAGTGTCGAGCAGCCAGCGTCCGCGCAGCACCGGAGAGGTGCGGGTGGGGTACGCCGTCACCGTGAGCACGCTGCCATGTCCCAGCAGGCCTCCGCGTTGCGCCGGATTCACGGCAACGCGCCGGAAGCGGCTGCCGGAGATATTCGGGATGCCGTAGTGCCGGGCGAGTCGCTCGTTGACGAAGGTGTAGTCGGCCGTGAGGAGGTCCACCACGCTCCGGTCCTCGCGGATCTGGCTGGCCACGAAGAGGCGGGTCTCCTCGAGAAAGGCATCGCGCAGGCTGTCGTCGAAGTCGGGATACAGCTCCGGGTCCGGCGAGGCGCCGCGCAGGTGAGGCAGCGACAGCCATTGCACGGCGAACTGATCGACCAGCGAGGCGCTGCGCGCGTCTTTCCGGAGCCGGGTCGTCTGGGTGGCCAGGCCCTGCGGAGTCCCGAGGCGTCCATTCGCAGCCGCGTCGAGCAACGCATCATCGGGCAGGCTGCTCCAGAGGAAGAAGGAGAGGCGGGAAGCCAGTGCCCCGGGCGAGAGCGCGTAGGCCTGTCCAGGCGTGGCACCGGCAGGATCGCGCTCGATCCGGAACAGGAAGCTCGGGTCGAGAAGCAGGCGTTCGAGCGCGGCCCGCACACCGGCCTCAAAACCACCGGCAGCCGCCGCAGGGGTGTAGAACGCCATCAGCCGGCTCAGGTCAGTGGCCGTCGCCGGCCTGCGGTAGGCGCGCCTGGCCAGCGTGTCCAGCACCTGCCGTGGACACGCCTCGTCAGCAGGCGTGGCTGGTCGGCACGTGAGCACGCGCGTGCGTGAGGGCGTGGTGCCGGGGCCGGTCGGAGCAAAGGGACCATCCAGTGAGACGCTGGCGACGGCCGGTCCCCAGGCACCCATCGGCGCGCTGGTGTACTCGCTGTAACTGAAGCCCAGCCCGGTCAGGGGCGGCTGCAGAACGCCCTCTTCTTCAACCGGCTCATCCACGAACGCGACGCCCACCACGTGAGGGCCGGCACTGGCCCTGAAGCGGAGGTCCAGCCCGGCGTCAGCCGTGGGCGCCCAGGCTTCCCAGGCGGCATCACCAGGAATGACACCGGTGAAGCCCATCGGGGCCGCCATACCTTTGCCGGCCCCGCCCACGACGAAGGTGGTCAGCCGCACACCGTCGAGACGAACCTCGAGGCGTCGGGGGGTATCGAGACCGCGGACGTAGCCGGCGATGTTCCGCATCAGCCGGACACGGCAGACATAGTCTGCGTCGAGCGGGAACACGTGACGGATCGCCGTGCCGCCGCGCGACCCGAGCGGAAGGTCCTCGCTCATACGGCCATCCTGATAGCGCGCCTGGGGCAGGTCGTAGGTGGTGGACGCAAAGGCCGGCCCGATGGTCGGGTCGCCAATGGCCAGGCGACTGATGCGCCGGGCGGCCGCAAGATACCGCTCCAGCAGGGCGGGCGACAGGGACAGCACGTTGCCGACATTCTCGAACCCCTGCAGCGACTCGTCCGCCGGCAGCAGGGTGGTGAGGTCGAGGTCCAGGTGCAGCAGGTCGCGAATGGCGTGCTGGTACTCGGTGCGCGTCAGGCGTCTGGCGACCGGCCGACCCGGATCCGGTGCGGCGGCGTAGGCACGGTCGAGGTCGGATTCCACGGCACGGGCGAAGGCCACGACTTCAGCGCCCTGCGGCTGGAGGGCACCGGCGGGAGGCATGGCGCCGGCCCGCACCTGCCGGACCGCGCGCTCCCAGGTCTCCCGGTCGGCCTGAAGGCCCGGCAGAGGGCGTTGCTCAAGCGAGAGGCCGGCAACCTCACGTCGGGCGTCGTGGCAGCCCAGGCAGTAACGGCCGACAAAGGCCTGTGGGCCAGCCGGCGTCCCGACGGCGGGCGTTGACACCCGGCCAGTCGGCCTGGCTGGGGACTGCGTGGCTCCGTGGAGGGTGAGGATGGCCAGGAGTCCGAAGACGGCCGTGCCACCCGTGACGTTCAGCATGACTGGTCATTCCGGCAGCTGGGCCGGATCCGGGGTCCAGTGTAGCGCGTCGGCCCGTCCGGGACGCGGCAGGCGCCGGGGATGATTTGGTGCACCGGCCCGGCCCGATTGGTGGTAGTTTCTAGCCGGAAAATGCTGCCCAATCTCTGTACTGTCGCTCGCCACGTTGCCGTGGCCGGGGCCCTGGCGCTGGGTCTGGCTGCCCCAGTGACGGCCCAGTCCAACGCGCGGACACCCGCCCGCCCGACGAGGCCGGTTGCGGCCAGTTCGGCCATGGATGGCGCGACACAGCGGACGCTCCTGGACCAGTACTGCGTCACCTGCCACAATCCGCGGAACAAGGCCAACGCCGGCAACCTCGCACTGGACGGGTTCGACCCGGCGAATGTGGTCACCAACCGCGACACGCTGGAGCGGGTCTCGCGCAAAATGCGGGCGGCGCTGATGCCGCCACCTGGACGGCCCCGACCCGACGCGCAGACCTACGCGACCCTGCTGACCTCGATGCAGACGGCTTTGGATGCCGAGGCGGCGAAACGGCCCGACCCGGGCCGGAAAGACACTTTCCATCGGCTGAACCGGACGGAGTACCAGCATCTGATCCGGGATGTGCTCCATCTGACGATCGACGTGGCAGACCTCCTGCCCATCGATAACCCCAGCTTCGGCTTCGACAACATCGCCGGCACCCTCACCGTCAACGACGCCTTGATGGAGCAGTATCTCGCAGCGGCGCAGACCATTGCCGTGGCCGCGCTTGGCAGCGATGCGTCTCCATTCTTCAAGGAGTACCGGGCCTCCTACGAGTCTTCGCAGGAAGAGCGTCTTGACGGCTTTCCGATGGGAACCCGCGGGGGCCTGCGGGCCACCCACGTGTTTCCGCGGGACGGCGAGTACTCCTTTGACGTGAAGATGATGTGCGGCTCGGTGATCAGCCGCGCCAGTTCCTGTGCCGCCAACTTCCCGGACACCCACCAGATGGAAGTGACGGTGGATGGGGAGCGGCTGGCGCTCTTCACCCTGCCGAAGAAGGGCAGTCCGGACGGGGAAACCCGCGAGACCTACACGGTGCAGGGCGCCGTGAAGGCCGGTCCCCACCAGGTGGCTGTCTGGTTCCTCAAGCTGCCGTCGGTGGACGAGTTTGACGGGACGCGTCGCAAGTTCGACAAGCCCATGCATCCCTCCAATGCCGTGTCGGCGGACTGGATGGCGGTGTTCCAGCCCTCCGTGTCGAGCATCACGGTCGGCGGGCCGTTCAACCCCGCCGGGCCGGGCGACACACCCAGCCGCAGGCGTCTGCTGGTGTGCCGACCGTCGAGTGTGGCTGACGAGGCACCCTGTGCGCGTCGCATTCTCTCCACCGTGGCACGGCGCGCGTACCGGCGTCCCGTGTCGGCGGCGGAGGTCGATGGGCTGATGGCCTTCTTCCGGACCGGCCGTACTCACGGGTTCGAGGCGGGCATCGATCTCGCCCTCCGGCGAGTGCTGACCAGTCCGCACTTCCTGTTCCGTATCGAGTCGGACCCCGCCGTTGCGCCCGCCAGCGGGGTCTATCGCATCAGCGACATCGAGCTGGCCTCACGGCTGGCCTTCTTCCTGTGGCGCAGCGGGCCTGACGATACGCTGCTCACGCTGGCCAGCCAGGGGCTGCTGCACCAGCCGGCCGTGCTCGAGCGCCAGGTGCGCCGCATGCTCGCCGACGACCGGGCGCAGGACATGATGGTCGACTTTGCGGGCCAGTGGCTGCAGCTGCGCAAAGTGGACGTGGTGGTGCCGAATGCCCAGCTGTTTCCGGACTTCGATGACAGCCTGAAGCGCTACCTGCGCCGGGAAACCGAGCTGTTCGTCGACAGCATCCGCCGCGAGGACCGCACTGTGCTGGATCTGCTGACGGCCAACTACTCGTTTCTCAACGAGCGGATCGCCCGGCACTACGGCGTGCTGGGCGTGAAGGGCAGTCACTTCCGGAAGGTGGTCTACGGACCCGAGAATCCTCGACGGGGCCTGCTGGGGCACGGCAGCATTCTGACGGTGACCTCCTCGCCCATCCGCACCCGGCCCGTGGTGCGGGGCAAGTGGATTCTCGAGAATATTCTGGGCACCCCGCCACCGGCGCCGCCGGCCAATGTGCCGCCGCTGAAGGAGTCAGGCAGCGCGCTGGCCCAGACGATGCGGGAGCGGATGGCGGCGCACCGCGCCAACGCGGTGTGCGCGAGCTGCCACGCGATGATCGACCCGCTCGGCTTTGCGCTGGAGAACTTCAACCCGGTCGGGCAGCACCGGACCGTGGACGAGAACTTCACGCCCATTGATGCCGCGGGTGCCATGCCGGATGGGGCGAAGTTTGGCGGGCTGGCCGACTTCCGGACCAGCCTGGTGCGAAGCCCCACGGTGTTTGTCGGGGCGGTGGCAGAGAAGCTGCTGATTTACGCGCTCGGGCGCGGGCTCGAGTCGTACGACATGCCGGCGGTGCGGCAGATCGTGCGGCGGGCGTCCGCCTCCGACTATCGGTTGTCGTCCGTGATTCTCGGCATCGTGCGCAGTGTGCCGTTCCAGATGCGCCGCATCGCCCCGGTTCCGCCCGTCGCCACCGCGGCCGTCCGTTAACGCAGGCAGGAGAGCTTGTCATGATCATCACCAGGTCCGCCCTTCATCGGAGAACCGTGCTGCGGGGTGCCGGTGCCACGCTCGCGCTGCCGCTGCTGGATGCCATGGTGCCCGCCTTGACGGCCACGGCCCGGACAGCCGCCAAGCCCACCCCGCGCATGCTCTGGACCTACGTGCCCAACGGCATGTTGCTCGAGGACTGGTATCCGGGCGGACAGCAGGGCGTCCAGGCCAGCGGTGCCGACTTCACCCTGTCGAAGACGCTCGGGCCGCTGGCCCCGTTCAAGGAGCAGGTGCTGGCCGTGCAGGGACTCGCCAGCCCCTCAGCCGAGTCGCGGGGCAACAGCCGGGCGCCGCACACCAAGGCGCACACGGCCTATCTCAGTGGAGCCCGGGCCAAGTACACGGAGGGCGCGGATATCGAACTGGGGGAGACGGTCGACCAGTACGCCGCGGACGTGCTGGGTAAGGACACGCCGCTCCGGTCCATCGAGATCGCGCTTGAAGCGAACTACATGACCGGCAACTGCGACAACGGGTATGCGTGCGTGTACCAGAGCGCGATGTCGTGGAAGACCCCGACCATGCCGCTGCCGGGCGAGACGAACCCGCGCGTGATCTTCGAGCGCCTCTTCGGCGACGGGTCAACAGGCGCCGCGCGCCTCGAGCGACTTCGCAACAACCGCAGCATTCTGGATGCGATGCGGGCCGACATGACCGGGCTGCAGAAGAAGCTGGGGCCATCGGATCGTCTGAAGGTGGCCGAGTATCTGGAGTCGATTCGCGAAGTGGAGGGGCGCATCCAGCGGGCTGAAGCGCGCGGAGGGGAAGCGGTGGTGCCGATGAGCCGGCCCTCCAGCATCCCGGAGTCGTTCGACGATCACGCCAAGCTGATGTGGGACCTCGTGTTCCTCGGCTGGCAGGCCGACATCATGCGGGTCGCGACCTATCAGATTTCGCGCGAGCAGAGCGACCACTCCTACCCGAACGTCGGCGTCACGGATGGACACCATGCCGTCTCGCACCATGGGCACAATCCCGAGCGCATGGCGATGCACACCCGCATCAACACGTACCACATGTCCCTGCTGGGCTACTTTGCCGACAGGCTGAAGAAGACGCCGGACGGCGACGGCACCCTGCTCGATCACGCCGTGCTGGTCCACGGGAGCGGCATGGGAGACGCGGATGCGCACGACCCGCACAATCTGGCGATCACGGTCGTGGGTGGCCTGTGCGGACAGCTCAAAGGGAACCGGTCGCTGGCGTACCCGGTGGGCGAGAACATTCCCTTCATGAACTTCAACCTCAACCTGCTGGCCATGGCGGGCGTCAACCTGACGTCGCTCGGCGACAGTACCGGCCTCCTGGCGGGGGTATAGGCGATGACGGCCACGACGCGTGCGCTCGCCGCCGGGCTGGCGATGTCCCTCACGGTGGTCTCGCTCGGCGCGGCGAGGCCTGTCTCGCTCATCGACGCCGTGAAGTCTGGCGATCAGGCGGCCGTGCGGGCGTTGGCTGCGCGCCCTGGAG
>JAKFYA010000235.1 GCA_021731095.1 Acidobacteriota bacterium
ATGGCATCCCGAACGTCACCGGCGACGACTTCCGCCGGGTGCCGCTGGCGGCCGACAGTCCCCGCCGGGGCATCCTGGGCAAAGGGCTGCTGCTGCTGGTGACCTCGCGGTCCACCCGCACCTCGCCGGTGGTGAGGGGCAAGTGGATTCTGGAAAATCTGCTCGGCACGCCGCCCCCGGCGCCTCCCGCCAACGTGCCCCCGCTGCCCGAGCAGAAGCAGTCCGACGGTCGGGTGCTGACCGTCCGCGAGCTGATGGCCAAGCACCGGGCCAACCCGGTCTGCGCCTCGTGCCACGGCACGATCGACCCGGCCGGCTTCGCGCTGGAGCAGTTTGATGCGGTGGGCAAGTGGCGGACGGTGGACACCGGGTTCCAGCCCATTGATGCCTCCGGCACCCTGCCTGACGGCACTAAGTTCGGTGGAATCAACGACTTCCGGTCATTGCTGCTCAGCCGGAAAGAACAGTTCATCAGGACGATGACCGGCAAGATGATGATGTACGCCCTGGGTCGAGGCCTCGAGTCCTACGACGGCCCGGCGCTTCGGAAGATCGTCCGGGATGCAGCGACAACTAACTACAAGTTCTCGTCCCTTGTTGTGGGTATTGTTAGGAGTGCTCCGTTCCAGATGAGAGTTGCAGCGGGGCCGCTGCCGGGCACGCAGACTGCCATGGCCGCCCGCTAACAGGTTTGAGACGTCTTACTAGATAGAGACCTCGGAGATTCAAGGAGACTTTGCGATGTTCATTTCCAAGATGGCCCTTCCCCGGCGGACCTTCCTTCGTGGTGCAGGTGTCACACTCGCCCTCCCGATGCTGGACGCGATGGTGCCGGCCCTGACGGCGGCCTCCAAGGCGACCAAAGCCGCTCCGCGCCTGGGTTTCTTCTACGTGCCGAACGGGATGCACATGCCGCTCTGGAAGCCGCTGAAGGCGGGTGCGGGCAAGGACTTCGAACTGTCCTTCACGCTCAAGGGGCTGCAGAACGTCAAGGATCACGTGACGGTGCTGGGCAACCTCAACAACTACGCCGCCGGCATGGGCGACGGCGGTGGGCCGCACACCCGCAACCAGTCGGCATGGCTCTCGGGCACGCTGGCGAAGCCGGGTGAAGCCGAAGTGAAGCTGGCCACCACGGCCGACCAGCATGCCGCGCGCGTGCTGGGCCGCGAGACGCCGCTCGAATCGCTGGAAATCTGCACGGACCCATCCGACCAGGTCGGCTCCTGCGACAACGGCTACTCGTGCCTGTATGTGAACACGATTTCCTGGCGGTCGGCCACGGTGCCGAACCCGATGGAGCGCAACCCGCGCATCGTCTTCGAGCGCCTCTTCGGCGAAGAGAGCGACAAGCAGGCGCGCCTGAAGCGCATGCGCGCGGACAAGAGCATCCTCGACACCGTTCAGGCTGACCTCTCGTCCCTCGGCGTGAAGATTGGCGCCAGCGACAAGAGCCGCGTGACCGAATATCTCGACGCGATTCGCGACGTCGAGTCGCGCATCCAGAAGGCCGAGAAGCAGAGCTCGACCTCAGAGGTGGCCCTCATCGAGCGTCCCGTCGGCATTCCGGAGACGTTCGAAGAGCACACCCTGCTGATGTTCGACCTGACCTACCTGGCCTACCAGGCGGACATCACGCGCGTGGTGACCTTCTCGATTGCCCGCGAACAGGGCAACAAGAACTACAACAACATCGGCGTGCCCGAAGGGCACCACGAGACCTCGCACCACCAGAACGACCCGTACAAGCAGTCGCAGCTGACCAAGATCAACTCGTACCACATCTCGCTCTACGCCAAGCTGCTGGAGAAGATGAAGAACACGCCCGACGGCGACGGCTCGCTGCTGGACCACTCGGCCCTGGTGTATGGCGCGGGTCAGAGCGACGGCGACCTGCACAGCCCGCTCGACCTGCCGCTCGTGGTGGTGGGCAAGCTGAACGGCACGGTCAAGGGCAACCAGTACATCAACTACGACCCGAAGCTGAAGATGCCGATGATGAACCTCCACCGCTCGCTGCTCGACAAGGCTGGCGTGAAGACGGAGATGATCGGCGATGCCACGGGCATGCTGTCGGACATCTAGCTCACAGACGTTCGCAGGAGACCCGATATGAGCATGAAGTTCTGGCGTAACACCTCGGCCGCGCTGCTGTGCGCGGTGATGGCGCTCGGCGTGGCTGCCTCGTCAGAGGCGGCCGCGCGTCGTGTGGCCCTCATCGACGCCGTGAAGAGCGGCAACGTGGCCACGGTGAAGTCGCTGGTGGCGCAGAAGGCCAACGTCAATGCGACGGAGGCTGATGGCACGACGGCGTTGCACTGGGCCGCGCATCTCAATGACGCGGTGGCTGCCGACCTGCTGATCAAGGCGGGCGCCAACGTGAAGGCCGTGACGCGCAATGGCGCCACGCCGTTTGCGCTGGCCTGCTACAAGGGGAACGCGGCGGTCATCGAGCGTCTGCTCGCGGCTGGCGAAGATCCGAACTCGGTGGTCACGGGCGAGCCCGTGCTGATGATGGTGGCCCGCGCGGGCAGCCCGGACGCCGTCCGCGCGCTGCTGGCCAAGGGCGCCAACGTCAACGTCACCGAGTCGCAGCGCGGGCAGTCGGCGCTGATGTGGGCCGCGTCCGAAGGCAACGTGCCGGCGATGAAGGTGCTCATCGAAGGCGGGGCGAACGTGAACCTGCGCTCGAAGGGCCCCGGCAAGGTCCAGCAGATGGGCGGCCGCATCCCGCGCGTCAACGACCCGCTCGGGCTGCGCGCGCACCGCGACCCGGCCTGGGCGCCGAACAATGAAGGGCTGCAGTTCACGCCCGTCATGTGGGCGGCTCGTGAAGGCCGCCTGGACGCGGTGAAGCTGCTGCTCGAATCGGGCGCCAACGTCAACGACGAGAAGCCGGGCGACGGCACCACGGTCCTGCTGCTGGCCGTGCTGAACCGCCACTACGAAGTGGCGAGCTTCCTGCTCGACAAGGGCGCAGACCCGAACAAGGGACCGGGCTACACGGCGCTGCAGCAGCTGGTCTGGACCCGCCGGCTGAACGCCAAGTTCGGACCGCTGAATCCGGAACCGACGGGCAGCTTCGACAGCCTGGCGCTGGCGCAGAAGCTGATCGACAAGGGCGCCAAGGTCAACTTCCAGGCGACCAAGAGCTTCGGCGATGGCTACCGCAACCGCTTCAACCGCGTGGGCGCCACGGCGTTCCTGCAGGCGGCGAAGGTGGCGGATCTGCCGATGATGAAGCTGCTGGTGAAGAACGGCGCGGACATCAAGATCACCAACGCTGACGGCGATACGCCGTTGATGGTGGCTGCGGGCGTGGCCATTCTGAATCCGAACGAGGATGCCGGCACCGAGCAGGAAGTGATGGACTCGGTGAAGTGGCTCGTGGAAGAGATGAAGCAGGACGTCAATGCCGTGAACAAGAACGGCGAGACGGCGGTGCACGGGGGCGTGTATCGCGGCTTCAACTCGGTCATTCGCTACCTGGTCGACAAGGGCGCCGACTTCGACAAGGCGAACCTGCTTGGCTGGAAGCCCGTGACGCTGGGTGACGGCGTGTTCTTCGCCGGCTTCTTCAAGGCCCAGCCGCAGAGCGCCATCCTCCTTCGCCAGATCTACAAGGAGAAGGGGATGCCGGTGCCGGAGATGCCGAAGGTGAACGACACCTCGCTGCTCTCCCTCGGCGCCAAGTTCAAGGTGGGCGACATCGTCCGTCCCGAGGGCAAGGGCTATGTGCCGGCGCCTGAGGCGGAGGTGAAGGCCGGCCTTGCGGGTCTGGTCAAGGTGGTCGCGGTGGACGCGCAGGGCCAGATTCAGGACACCGAGCCGCTGAAGTAACAGCCGCCCAGTCCGACAGGCACAACAAAGGCCCGGTGCACGCAGGTGCGCCGGGCCTTTTCCTTTGGTGCCCGGTCGGCGCGCCTCAGCGCAGCGGCCCGTGCGGCGTGCGCGCCGGTCAGGCGCCGAGCAGGATGCGCAGCGTGCGACGCAGCGGTTCGGCCGCGCCCCATAGCAACTGATCGCCCACCGTGAAGGCGGTCAGATACTCCGGGCCCATGGCCAGCTTCCGCAGGCGTCCGATCGGCACGGTCAGCGTGCCCGTGACGGCCGTCGGCGTCAGGTCGCGCAGCGACGCCTCTTTCTCGTTCGGCACCACCTTCACCCACTCGTGGGCCGAGGCCAGCATCGCCTCGATGTCGGCCACCGGCACGTCGCGCGTCAGCTTGATGGTGAGCGCCTGACTGTGGCACCGCATGGCGCCCACGCGGACGCAGAGGCCGTCCACCGGCAGGGGATTGTCGGCCCGGTCGAGAATCTTGTTGGCCTCGGCCATGCCCTTCCACTCTTCCTTGCTCTGGCCGTTGCCCAGGTCCTTGTCGATCCAGGGCAGCAGGCTCCCCGCGAGTGGGTGGCCAAAGTGCTCGGCGGGGAAGTCGTCCGCGCGAAGCGTGGCCGCCACGGTCCGGTCGATGTCGAGAATGGCCGAGGCCGGGTCGTCCAGCAGCGACTTGGCCCGGCTGTGGACATGGCCCATCTGCGTCACCAGTTCCCGCATCTGCTTGGCCCCGGCGCCCGAGGCGGCCTGATAGGTCATGGCCGACACCCACTCGATGAGCCCGGCGCGCACGAGCCCGGCCGTCGCCATCAGCATCAGGCTGACGGTGCAGTTGCCGCCGATGAAGTTCCTGACGCCTCGGGCGATGCCGAGGTCGATCACGTCGCGGTTCACCGGGTCGAGCACGATGATGGCGTCGTCCGTCATGCGCAGCGTGGAGGCGGCATCAATCCAGTAGCCCTTCCACCCGGCCGCCCGGAGCTGCGGGAAGATCTCGGTGGTGTAGTCGCCACCCTGGCAGGAAATCAGGACATCGGCCGCCGCCAGGGCTTTCAGGTCTCTGGCGTCCTTGACGGGCGGCGCGCTCGTGCCGGTGACCGGTGCCGTCGCCCCCACCTGGGAGGTGGAGAAGAACACCGGGTCAATGAGATCGAAGTCACGCTCCTCGCGCATGCGCTGCACGAGCACGGAGCCGACCATTCCGCGCCAGCCGATCAGTCCTACCTGCATGGGTCTCCTGTCAGAATGCAAACCTTGATTATAGGGCGCCCGTCTGTCCCCTCTTGGGGGTAAAGTTGTGGTTTCAGGGAGCAGGGCACGCATGAAGCTGCTGATCATCGGCTACGGGAAAATGGGCCGGCTTGTTGACGAGATGGCTCAGGCCGATGGGGTGGACGTGGTGGGGCGCATCGACCTCGACAACGTCGCGGCCGACTGGCCGGCGGCGGATGTCGCCATCGATTTCTCCATCGCCGAAGCGGTGCCGGCCAATCTTGCGCGGCTGGCCGTCAGCGGCACCAGCGTGGTGATTGGCACCACCGGCTGGCAGGTCAACGAGCCCGCCATGCGCACGCTGGCGCAGGCGTCGGGTCTGGGTGTGGTGGCGTCGGCGAACTTCTCGATTGGCGTCAACCTGTTCCAGATGATGGTGGCGGAGGCCGCCCGCCTCATGGCCGGCCAGACCGAGTACGGGTCGTGGATTCACGAGGCGCACCACGCGGCCAAGCGCGACGCCCCATCGGGCACGGCGCTGCTGCTGCGGGATGCGATGACCGGGGCGGGCTTTGACCGTCCCATCGACATGTCATCCACGAGGGCCGGACGCATTCCGGGCACGCACACCATCGGTTTCGACGCCGCGTCGGATACGATCGAGTTGACGCACACGGCGCGCGACCGGCGTGGGTTTGCCCGTGGGGCACTTGTTGCGGCCCAGTGGCTGCAGGGCCGGCGCGGCTGGTTCTCGATGACAGACGTCCTGAAGGGCTAGAGTTCGGAGCAGGTTGATGCGCACACCATGGACAGGCGTCGGTACGGCGCTGGTGACACCGTTTACGCGCGATGGCGCCCTTGACGAGGCCGCCGTTCGCCGGCTGGCCCGTCGTCAGGTGGACGCCGGCGTGCACTTCCTCTCGCCGTGTGGCACCACCGGCGAAGCGCCCACGCTCTCGGCCGACGAGAAGGTGCGTGTGGTCGAGCTGGTCGTCGAGGAAGTGGCCGGCAAGGTGCCGGTGCTGGCCGGCGCCGGTGGCTACGACACGCGCGAGGTGGTGAACCTGGTGCGGCGCATGGAACGCGCCGGTGCCAACGGCATCCTCTCGGTGACGCCCTACTACAACAAGCCCACGCCCGAGGGCATGTATCAGCACTACCAGGCCGTGGCCGACGCCACGCCGCTGCCCATCGTGCTCTACAACGTCCCTGGCCGCACGGGCGTGAACGTGGATGTTTCGACGCTCATCCGCATTGCCGAGCTGCGCAACATCGTGGCCGTGAAAGAGGCGTCCGGCAACATCGGCCAGATGGTCGAGATCTGCGCAAACCTGCCCGACAACTTCATCGTGCTCTCTGGCGATGATGCGCTGACCCTGCCGCTGATGGCGGTCGGCGGTCACGGCGTGATTTCAGTCGCCTCCAATGAAGTGCCAGCCGAGATGGCGCAGCTGGTCGAGCTGGCCGAGCAGGGCGACTTCGCCTCGGCGCGCCGCCTGCACCGCTGGCTGTTCCCGCTGATGCAGGTGAACTTCGTGGAGGCCAATCCGGGCCCGGTGAAGGCGGCCATGGCGGCCATGGGGCTGCTGGAGGAACACTTCCGCCTGCCGATGGTGCCGCCCCGTCAGGGCTCGCGCGACCGCATCCTGTCGGTCCTGAGTGACCTGAAGCTGCTCGGCTCTGCCGCGCGGTTGTCATGAGCGCGGTTCGCCGCGCGATGGCGACATGGACGCCCTAGGCACTCCAGACCCGGTGGCCCTCACGCGGGCGCTGGTCGACATCGATTCGACCACCGGTCGTGAGGGCGAGGCGGGTCAGTGGCTCGTCGCGCATCTCAGGTCCCGCGGGTGGGACGTGACGGAGCAGCCAGTCTCCGAGGGGCGATTCAACGTCTTTGCCCGTCTGGCGGCCGAGCCGCTCGTGGTGCTCTCGACGCACTACGACTGCGTGCCGCCCTTTTTCCCCAGTCATCTGTCCGAAGGCGTCATCGTCGGTCGTGGCGCGTGCGATGCCAAAGGCATTGCCGTCGCCCAGATGATGGCTGCCGACCGCCTGCGTGCCCAGGGCGAGGAGGGCGTGGCCCTGCTGTTCGTGGTGGGCGAGGAGCGGGGGAGCGATGGCGCCCGCGTGGCCAATGCACTCGCGCCACCGACGGTCCGCTTCCTGGTGGATGGCGAGCCGACCGACAACCGCCTTGGCGCGGCGACGCGCGGTGCCCTCCGTGTCCGGCTCGAGGCCTCGGGACGAGCCGCCCACTCGTCCTTTCCTGAACTGGGTGTGTCGGCCATCGACAAGCTGCTCGATGCGCTGATGGTGGTGCGGGGCCTGACCCTGCCGGACGACCCGCTGCTGGGCCGGACCCACTACTCGGTGGGCCGCATCGAAGGCGGCGTGGCCCCGAACGTGGTGTCGCCGCAAGCGGCGGCCGAGCTGCTGTTCCGCACCGTGGGTGATGGCCGCGAGGTGCTGGACGCCCTGGCCGTGCTGGACGGCGTGGTGACCATCGAGGAAGTGGCGGATGTGCCTGCCGTGCGCCTGCATCTCGAGCCCGGGTTCGAGACGGCCGTCTTTCCCTTTGCCACTGACGTCCCCATGCTCACCAACTGGGGCCTCCCGCTGCTGATGGGGCCAGGCTCCATCCATGTGGCGCACACCGACCACGAGCACCTGGTCATCGACGAGCTGCATGCGGCTGTGGACCTCTACGTCTCCCTCGCCCGCCGCCTGCTCCGGACCGCCCGGTCCGGCCGCTAACAGCACCCGCGCGGCCGCCTCCGGTACGCTAGACTGATCGGTACCGGTCGGTCGCACCGCGGTCCGGACCCTGTGCAATCTCAGCCTGCGAACCGCGTCAGGGCCGGAAGGCAGCAGCGCTAAGTAGACCCTGGGGTGTGCCGCAGGTCATCCGGACTGCGGTGGGACCGATCGGCCCCCAACCGTGTCCTACCAGGTCCTCGCGAGAAAGTGGCGTCCGCAGCGGTTCGACGACGTCGTCGGCCAGCAGGCAGTGACGCGTACCCTGCGCAACGCCATCACCAGTGGCCGCGTGGCGCAGGCGTTCGTCTTTGCGGGGGCCCGCGGCTGCGGCAAGACCACCACCGCGCGCATCCTGGCCCGCGCCCTCAACTGTCAGCACGGCCCCACACCCGACCCGTGCGGCGAGTGCGACGCCTGCATCGAGATTGCCCAGGGGCGCGACATCGACGTGCTGGAGATTGACGCGGCCAGCCACACCGGCATCGACAACATCCGCGAAGTGGTGATAGCCGGCCTGTCCATCGCGCCGGTCCGCAACCGCTACAAGGTGTTCATCATCGACGAGGTGCACCAGCTCTCGGCCGCCTCGTTCAACGCGCTCCTGAAGTCCATCGAAGAGCCGCCGCCGCACGTCATCTTCGTCATGGCGACGACCGAGCTGCACAAGATTCCAGACACCATCCTCTCGCGCACGCAGACCTACGAGTTCCGCACCATTGCCGCGTCGGCCATCGCCGGGCAGCTCCGCGCCATTGCCACCGCCGAGGGCATCGAGATTCCGGACGCCGGCCTGGCGCTGGTGGCGCGCGCTGCCGAGGGCAGCATGCGCGACGCGCAGAGCGCCTTCGATCAGGTGATTGCCTTTGCCGGCCAGACCATCACGCTCGACGACGTGTCGTCAGTGCTGGGGCTGGTGGGCCGCGACCTGCTGTTCGACATGGTGGACGCCGTGCTGGACGAAGACGGGCCGCGCGCGTTTGCGCTGGCCGACCGGGCCATCGAGTCGGGACACGAGCTGCGGCTGGTGGTGCGTGAGCTGGCGCATGTGGTGCGCGACGTGATGGTGCTGTCAGTCGACCCCTCGCGAGCCCCCGAGATTCAGGTGGGCGAGACCGACGGCGTGCGGCTGGCCTCGCTGGCGCAGCGGTTCTCGCGCGAAGACCTGATGCGCGCCTTCGACGTGCTGTCGCGCGCCGAGCAGGACATCCGCAATGCCGCGCAGCCGCGGTATCACTTCGAGATGGCGCTGCTGCGCTGGATGCACCTGCTCAAGCTGGTGCCGCTCGAGCAGCTGCTGGCTGGTGGCGGCGCACCGGCTGCGCCGCGCATCACGGCGCCTGCGGCGGCACGCGTGGCGTCCCCGCGGGTGACGCCTCCGGCCCCCGTGTCGGCCGCCGCGCCTGCGGCGCCGGCCCCTGGTTCGCTGGCGGCACCACGTGTGGCCCGTCCCGTGGCGCCAGCGGCTGTGCCGGCGGCGGTGGCAGCCCGCGCCAGCTCGACGCCTGCCCCGGCCGCCGCAGCGCCCGTTCCACCAGCGCCGTCCGCCGCCGCACCCGGTGCCTCGGCCATGCCGGCAGGGGCACTCAAGGATGCGTTGCTCTCGGAGATTCGCGGCGCGAAGAGCTTCTTCTACAACACCGTGGTGGCGCAGGCGCAGCGCATCGACGTGACGGCCGAGGCGGTCACCTTCGCCTTCCTGCCCGCCCACAAGGCGCTCCGGGAACAGTTCGAGCAGGCGCGCCCGTGGCTGGAGCCGCTGGTGCACCGCCTGGCTGGCAGCCGCGTGCATGTGACCGCGGTGGCCTCGGCCGATGGCGAGGCGCCCGTGCCGTTTGCGGCGCCGCCGGAGCCCCCGTCGCGCGCCGCTGGTGCGCCGGTGGGCGGAGCCGGCGGAGATCTGAAGGATTCGGCGCTGTCGTCGCCGGCGGTGAAGAGCCTGTTCGAGGTCTTCCCGGCCGAGATTCGTGACGTCGAGAAACTGTAGCCACGGCTGCACCCGGAGCACCCATGAACATTCAGCAGATGATGAAGCAGGCGCAGGAGATGCAGCAGCGCCTGCAGAAGCAGATGAGCGAGCTGCGCGTCGAGGCAACGGCCGGCGGCGGCATGGTGCGCGTGGTGGTGTCGGGCAGCAAGCAGGTGCTGTCGGTGCACATCGACCCTGAGGTCGTCTCGAAAGACGACGTCGAGATGCTGCAGGACCTGCTGGTGGCGGCGCTCAACGATGCCCAGCGCAAGGTGGACGACGCCCTCGGCCAGCAGATGGGCGGCATGATGGGCGGCCTCAAGCTGCCCGGTCTTTCCTGAACGGACGCACAGACACGTGGCCCTTCCCGCCCCCATCACCGAACTGGTCGAGCAGCTGCAGCGGCTGCCCGGCATTGGCGCCAAGAGCGCGCAGCGTCTGGCCTTTCACGTCCTCCGCACGCCGCGCGAGGACGCCGAGCGCCTGTGCGAGGCCATTCGCGGGGTGAAGGAGCGCGTCACCTACTGCTCGACCTGCAACAACATCACGGACGCGGATCCGTGCACCTACTGCACCAACCCCGGCCGTGATCAGCGGCTGATCTGCGTCGTGGAAGAACCGCAGAACGTGTCGGTGGTGGAGAAGACCGGCGGCTTCAAGGGGGCCTATCACGTGCTGATGGGCGTGCTGTCGCCACTCCAGGGCGTCGGCCCGGACGACCTGAAGATCAAGGGGCTGTTGAGCCGCGTGGGCGACGGACAGGTGGACGAAGTGATCGTGGCCACCAACCCGACGGTGGAAGGTGAGGCCACGGCGCTCTATCTGGCGCGGCTGCTGAAGCCGCTCGGCGTGCGCGTGACGCGCATTGCGATGGGCATTCCCGTGGGGAGTGACCTGGAGTACGCCGACGAGATCACGATGGGCCGCGCCATGGACGGCCGCCGGGAGTTCTGATGCTGCCGGCCTCCTACCAGGTGCCGGCGGCCATCGTCCTGCTGCTGGGCGGCACGGTGAGCTGCTTCTTCGGGTACCGGCTCTTCCGCATTGTGCTCGCCATCTTCGGCTTCATCCTGGGCGCGCTGGCGGCCAGTTCCATCTTCGGCATGAGCGACACCACCTACATGCTGATTGCCGCCGGCGTCGGTGGGCTGGTGGGCGCGGCCGTGCTGATGGCTGCCTACTTCGTGGGCGTGGCCGTGGTGGGCGCGGGCCTCGGCGCGGCAGTGGCCAACATTGCCTTCACGGCGGCCGACAAGGACCCGGGTGTGTTCGTCGTGGCCCTGCTGGCCATTGCGGGCGCGGTGGGTGCCGTGTATCTGCAGCGCTACTTCATCATCGTCGGCACCTCGTTCGGCGGCGCGTGGACGATGATTGTCGGCGCCATGGCGCTCATCGGCGACCGGACGGCCCTGGCCGCCGCAGCCGCGGGTGATGTGTGGGTGGCCTATCCCCTGGCACCGGCACCAGGCAAGCTGTGGGTGCCCATTGCGTGGGTGATCCTGAGTCTGGTCGGCGTCGGGGTGCAGATGGGCATCACCGGCGGCGACAAGGGGCGCGTCGGTCGTCGTCGCAAGAGCTGAGGCTCAGCGCGTGCCGTAGCGCGCGAGATACCGGGTGAGCGCCAGCTTCCGCCGCGTGCTGTCCGAGGTCATGTAGCGGATGGTGCCGTAGATGGGCCGCTCTGGTCCCCACGCGCGGTCGTAGCGCCCCAGCACCCAGAAGATGCCCGAGTAGGAACTCGGGTCGCGCCCGTCCACCGCATAGCGGTTGTTCAGCTCGATCATCACGGCCAGCGCGTCCTCCGGCGTCCGCGTCCACTCCAGGATCTTCTTGCCCCACAGCATGCGCAGGTAGTTCTGCATGCGGCCTTCCTCAACCAGCTCACGCTGGGCGGCGTTCCACAACGCGTCGTGCGTACGCGCCTGGTCGAAGGTGTCGAAGTCGTAGGTGACCGGCCGCACGTCGGCGGCGTGTTCGGTGAGCGTGCGCAGGGCCCACGGGGGTAGCGACTGATAGGTATCGAAGTCGGGCCGATGTACCGCCATGTTGGCGCCCACCTCGCGCCACGTCACGAACTCGTCCAGGAAGCTCTCTGTGTTCGGCTCGACATTCCACCAGCCCGCGCGCGCGCCGTTGCGCAGACCGGTGACGGTGCCGTTCCAGCCGGCACGTTCCATCACCGCGCTGAACACTTCGCCCGGGCCGATGTGGCCGAAGTGCAGATAGGGCGACAGGCCACTGGCGGCATCCGCATCCGGGTCTGAGCGCTCCTCGCCGTAGCGGGGCAGGCCGTGCCACAGGAAGCGCTGCAGCGTCTCGGCAGCGGCGGTGGCGCCGCCGCGGAAGGGGGCCGGCGCAATCGCATGGTTGATCGGCAGGTCCGTCAGCGCTCGGCGTCCGGCCAGGAGCTCGGCCTCAGCCACAGGCCACCGCTGCTGGACGCGCGCGAGATGCGCCTCCACCGCGGGCGTCACGGGCGGCACGTTGAGGACGGTGGCCACGTCCAGCGCCGCTGACTGTTGCGCGAGCGGCAGGTGGGGCGCCAGGTGCTGCTGCAGAAAGCGGCGGAACGCATGCGCGGTCGTGAAGACCTGCGTGGTGGCGTGGAGCGGCAGCAGACCCCAGGTGTCGACCGCGTCGAGCCGCACGCCGAGGTGTGGCGCCTCGGCTGTGATGTAGCGCGCGGCCAGTGGCACCGGCGTCCGGTCGGTGACGACCAGACGCGCTTCGGCTGCCAGCGCGCGAATCAGTCCGGTGCCCGCGCCGGCCGACGGCTCGACATACGGGTAGTAGACGGTGGGTGTCGGGGCGATGGCGGCGGCCTGGTCGGCCATGCCGTCCAGGACGAAGCGGTGCAGGCGCTCTGACGCCCACTGATAGCTGGTGAAGAGCGGCTCCAGCACGACGAGCGGCACCTGCGCCAGACGCGCCTGGTCGGCCGCAAAGGCCAGCGCGGCGTTGTCGCGCGTGCGGCGCGCGCCCATCATCCAGTAGAGGACGAAGCGCCCGTTCGCGCGCAGGGGTGCCGCGTTGAGGTGCGACAGGCGCATCGGCGCCAGGGCAGCGGCCATCGGCGTGTCGGCCATGGCGTGTACTAGCGGGCCGCGCGGGACTCGCGGTACGAGTCGGCGAAGCCGGAGAAGGCTTCGAGCGCACGCCAGCGCGAGCCATAGGGCGGCGGGTCCGGCCAGGCGCCGGCGCCGCCCAGCGCCAGAGCCACGTCCAGTTGCCGGCAGGCCTGTCCCACTACGTCGGCCTGCCGCGCGAGGACGGCCGGGTCTGCCGTGGCCGAGGCTGACAGGGCCACCATGGCGGGCTTGAGCCGGACAATCTCGGCCGCGACCTCCGCGGAGGGCATGCGGGCCCCGGCCCACAGTGTGCGCCAGCCCGCCTCGCGCAGGCACAGCTCAACCAACGACAGTCCGCCGGTGTGTTCGTCCGCTTCGGCCGTGGCCAGCAGGCATCGTGGCGCGTCGGTGGCCAGCGGCAGCGACTCGGACACGCGGGCCAGCGCCCGTTGCAGCCGGGCGGTGATGAGGTGCTCTTCACCAATGCTCAGCGTGCCTTCCACCCACCGGCGCCCCACAACGGCCAGCAGGTCGCCCATCCGCGCGGCCACCTGGTACCACGAGCCGAGCCGGCTGCGCTCGGTCATCAGGCGTCCTTCGGTGGCGTATATGCCGTTTTCGTCCAGCAGGGCACCAATCCAGTCGTTCCACGCCTCGGACGCCTCGGACGCTCCCGCCCGCACCAGCGCCTCCACCTGCGCCCGTTCGAAGCGGCGATGGCCACCGCCCGTCTTCACGCACCGCAGCAACCCCTGGTCGGCCCACCGTTTCACGGCCGTAGGGCCAACCCCGGCAATGCGGCAGACCTCGGCAGTCGTAATGAGTCCCTGGGGTGACATGACCAGATAGTAACAGTCGAAAGAGTCGATTTCAAGTGGTGTATAGTTCATGAAACGTTTAAATCGTCTTTTGTGTGCGGTTGATGAAGCAAGGAGCTGGCGCGATGCGAGTGCTGGTGACAGGGGCAACGGGATTCATTGGACGGGCGCTGGTGCCAGCCCTCCAGCGCGAGGGACACGACGTGGTGGCGCTGGTGCGTTCAACCGCGCGGGCACGTGCCAGGCTGGGTGCGCAGGTGACGCTGCTCGAAGACGACGGTCGTCAGGCGGCACTGGCTGCAGCCGTGGCCGGGTGTGACGCCGTGGTGAACCTGGCGGGCGAACCGGTGGTGGGCCCGCGTTGGACAGCCGCCCGGAAACGTGCGCTCGTGGAGAGTCGTGTGGGCCTGACCGGTCGCCTCGCCACAGCCATCGTGGCGGCACCGAAGCCACCTGCCGTCTTCATCTCGTCCAGTGCCGTGGGCGTGTATGGCAACAGCGGCACCGACCGGCTGACGGAAGAGGCCGCGCCGGGGCGCGGCTTTCTCCCGGATCTGTGCCTGCAGTGGGAAGCGGCCGCACGTGCCGCCGCGTCGGACGACACGCGCGTGGCGCTGCTGCGCATTGGTGTGGTGCTGGGGCGTGACGGCGGCGCGCTGGCGCAGATGCTGCCGCCCTTCAGTCTGGGCCTGGGCGGACCGTTCGGCCATGGCCGGCAGTTCGTGCCGTGGATTCACCTGCACGATCTGGTGAGCATCATCCTGACGGCACTCTCAGACCCGCGCTACAGCGGCGTGTTCAATGCGGTGGCGCCTGCGCCGGTGGACAGTCGCACCTTTGCGCGCGCTCTCGGTCAGGCACTTCACCGCCCCGCCGTGCTTCCCGTGCCTGCGCTGGCGCTGCGCGCCCTGCTGGGCGGTGCGGCCTCCGTGCTGCTCGACAGCCAGCGCGTGGTGCCGGCCCGGCTCGACGCGTTGGGCCATCCATGGTCCTTTCCCACACTGACGGCCGCGCTCGACGACATCCTGGACACCTCCGACGTGGAGATTGGCCCGGTGCCTGTGGCCACGGATCGGCTGGCTCCACCGCAGGCGGACTATCTGCGCCGGCGACCGGCGGCGTATCTGCTGCGCACCCGCACGCGGCTGGAGGCTCCGCTGGAGCAGACCTTCGAGTTCTTCTCGCGGGCCGAGAACCTGGGTCTCATCACGCCGGCCGACATGCAGTTCCGCATCGACGGCACGGTGCCGGGCATCAACACCGGCACCATCATCAACTACCGCATGCGCGTGGGACCGCTGCCCATCCGCTGGCGCACCCGCATCGCCCGTTGGGAACCGGACGCGTGCTTCGTCGACTCGCAGGAGCGCGGGCCGTACCGCTGCTGGTATCACGAGCACCACTTCCGGGCGGATGGCACCGAGACGGTGATGGAAGACCGCGTCTACTACACGCCGCCGTTCGGCCTGCTGGGCCGCATCGCCCATGCGCTCTTCATCCGGGCGACGCTGCGCGGCATCTTCGCGCACCGGCGCGACGTCATCCGTCTGCGCTTCGGCCAGACCGCCTAGGGCGTCCCGTTCACGCTGGACCGCGCCGGGCCAGCCGGGATAGTGTGTGCCCCGGAGGTTGTCCCCCATGCGTGTCCGTTCCCTCGTTCTGCTGGCGGTGCTGTCGGCAACGGTTGTCGTTGGCGCCCAGCAGGCTGCTGCGCCTGCGCCGCCCAAGCGCGTCAACCCCGCCATTGCCCGTCTGGAAACGGGCGGCATTGTGGACGGCGAGGTGCTGTCGTTCATCGATATGGAGCACAACCCGTACCTCATCCAGGAGGTGCGCGAGCGGGCCGATGCCGCGGCCGCGCGACGCAAGCCCGACGGCATGCTGGAGAAGGCGCCCGTCGTGCGCCTTCCGATGTATGGCTTTGAGCCGCCAGCCTGGGCGGCCCTGCAGGTGCTGGATCTCGGCGCGCTCGGTGTTGTCTTCCAGTCCATCGAGACCAAGGCGCAGGCCGAGCGGGCCATTGGCGCCTTGCGCTTTCCGAGTCAGAAGGGCTCTGGGCTGCCGACCTATCCGAAGGGCTACCGGAGTGGTGCGCCGCGCGGCGGGAAGACGCTGGCGATGAGCGCGGACGAGCTGCTGAAGCGGGCGGACGTGTGGCCGCTGAACCCGGCGGGCGAGCTGATGGCCATCCTGATGATTGAGACGGCCGATGGGGTGAAGAACCTGGACCAGATTCTGGCGGTGCCAGGCATCTCGTCCATCCTGGTCGGCTCGTACGACCTGAGCCTGAGCCTCGGTGTGGGCCCGCCGAAGAGCGGCGCCAACCCCTATGCCCCGGAGACCGAGGCGGCCATTGCCACCATCGCGAAGGCCTGCGCGCGCCACAAGGTGGTGTGCGGCATTGCGGCCGGTGGCGGCGCCGAGTATCGCAAGAAGCTCATCGGCATGGGCTACCGCCTGTTCCTGAACTGAGGCGAGTGGCCGGGGCGCCACACGGTGTGGTGCCCCGGCTCGCTCCTGTTCCTGCCCGCGTGCGCTACTTCGCGCGACCCGCGAAGCCCTTCGCGTCCAGCGTGACCCGATACGCGGCCCCACGTCCCACCGCATACAGCGTCTTCTTCCCAGGGCCGGCAAACGCGATGTTCTGCGGCGTCCGCGACAGCGGAATGATGCCGAGGTGCACACCCTTCTCGCTGAACACCTGGACGCCCGCCGTCGTGGCGGCATACACGCGCCCCTCGCTGTCGAGCGCCAGGCCGTCCGCGCCGCTCGCGAACCCGCCGGCCGGCGTGCGCGTGACCTGCTCGTACTTGCCGAAGTTGCGGCGGTTGGTGAGCGTGCCGTCCTTCTGGATGTCGAAGGCCAGCAGGTATTCCCCCTGCGTGTTGTTCACGTAGAGCGTCTTCTCGTCACGGCTCAGCAGCACGCCGTTGGGAAACGCGATCCCCTCGGCCACCGACTGTGCCTGTCCGCCCGGCGCGATGTAGTAGACCTGCGGCTTGAACGTGCCCGGCGCTGGTGCCGGCGTGCCCGGCGCCACGCTGGGGCCCGGCACCGTGAAGTAGATGGCACCGCTCTTGGCCACCACCAGATCGTTCGGGCGTCCCGCGAAGCCCTCGGCCAGCGTGGCGGCTTTCGACGGCGGGTAGATCACGCCCACCTTCGTCTTGCCCGGCACCGTCTGCACGCTGATGAGGCGTCCCGCCGTGTCGAACCCCAGCCCGTTCGAGCCGTTGGTGTTTTCCTGGAACGTCGTCACCACGTCCTTCCGGTCGATGCGGACAATGCGGCTCGCCGCCGTCTCCGTGAAGAGCAGGCTGCCATCGGCCAGGCCGATCGGACCCTCGGTTCCCTGGAAGCCCTCCTTGATCACGTGCACCGTGACCCCTGCGGCGACGACGCCGGGGATGGCCGTGGTGACCGTGTTGGTGGCGGGCGGTGGCGGTGTGGGCTGCTGTGCCAGTGCTGGTGCGGCAGACACTAGAACGGCGAACAACGTGCGCGACACAGTGGATCTGTAGACCTCAGAACGTGGCATGGCGGCTCCTCTCATCCCTCGACTCTAGCAGCCGATTCCGCCCCGCGCGATCCTCTCT
>JAKFYA010000270.1 GCA_021731095.1 Acidobacteriota bacterium
GAGAATAAGAGAGCCGGCGCAGCACCACGCCGCACGTGGTACCGTTACGGGCGTGTTTGTCCGCGCCGCCGCGCTCCTGCTCACACTGGTCCCGCTCGCCGCCCTCGCCCAGGTCCCGGTCGACGGTCCTCCCCCGCCGGTTCCTCCGTCCGTGATCATGCGCGACGCCCAGGGCCGCGCCACCGTCCGCGCGGTGCGGCTGACCACGCCGCTCAAGGTGGACGGGCGCCTGGATGATGCCGCGTACGCGTCGACGCCGTCGGTCGAGGGCTTTGTCCAGGTGGACCCGGTGCCCGGGGCGCCCATCTCGCAGCGGACCGAGCTCTGGATCTTCTTCGACGAGCGCTACGTGTACGCCACCTTCAAGTGCTGGGAAGAGCACCCGGAGCGGATGATCGCCAACGAGTTGCGACGTGATTCTGGCGCCATGGCGCAGAACGAGTACGTGGCGGTCTCCTTTGACTCGGTGCACGACCGCCGGACCGGGAACTTCTTCACCGTCACCCCCATCGGCGGACGGATGGATGGACAGTCGTCCAACGATCGGGCCGTCTCGAACGATCCGAACCCCATCTGGATTTCCAAGACGGGCCGCTTCGAGGGCGGCTGGGTGGCCGAAATTGCCGTGCCCTTCAAGTCGATCCGGTCGCTCCCGGGACGCGAACAGGTGTGGGGCCTGATGGCCATGCGCGCCATCCGCTGGAAGAACGAGGTCGCGTTCATCGTGCCGATGCCGCCCGCACGTGGCGCAGGCGGTGTGGCGATGATGTCCAGAGCGGCGACGCTGGTGGGGCTGGAAGTGCCGCCGGCCGGCCTGCGTCTCGACATCAAGCCGTTCGCCACAGCGTCAGTCGTGACGGACCGGCTCACCGGCCTCGACAACAAGGGCGACGCGTCCGCCGGTCTGGACGTGAAGTGGGCGTTTACGCCATCGCTCAGCGCCGATGTCACCGTCAATACCGACTTCGCGCAGGTGGAGGCCGACGACGCGCAGGTCAATCTCACGCGCTTCAATCTGTTCTTCCCGGAGAAGCGCGAGTTCTTCCTGGAGAACCAGGGGACCTTCGCCGTCGGCGGCATCGCGGCCGGCGGCGGCAGTGCGGGCGGCGGTGACTCGCCCATCCTCTTCTACAGCCGTCGAATCGGCCTGGCCCAGGGCCGGGCGGTGCCGATCCGGGGCGGGGGCCGGCTCACCGGCCGGGCCGGCGCCTATAGCCTGGGCCTGGTCGACATCCGCACGACCGACGACCCTCTTGGGGGCGCGAGAGCCACCAACTTCGCCATCGCCAGGGTCCGCCGCGACTTCCTGCGCCGCAGCAACATTGGCGCGATTGTCACCCACCGGTCGCGCAGCGAGACCCGGACCGGCACCAACACGCTCTACGGGGCCGACAGCTCCCTGAGCTTCTTCACCGACCTGAACGTGTACTCCTACTGGGCGAAGACCGAATCGGCGGGCCTGACCGGCGACGACCAGAGTTACCGCACGCAACTCGACTATGGGTCGGACCGCTACGGCGTCCAGGCTGAGCATCTCTACATCGGGGCCAACTTCAACCCCGAGGTCGGCTTCGTGCGCCGGCCAGACATGCGGAAGACCTACGGCCAGTTCCGCTTCAGCCCGCGGCCGAAGAAGGCCACCCGCGTGCGGAAGTACTTCTGGACCAGCTCGGCCAACTACATCGAGAACGCGTCAGGCCGCCTGGAAACACGCATCGTGGACTCGGAGTTCGCGGTGGACCTCCAGACCGGCGACCGGTTCAGCGCAGCGGCGACGGCGGACTACGAGTACCTGCCGAGGCCGTTCCGCATCTCGAACAGCGTCACCCTCCCGGTGGGCGGCTACGACTTCGCCTTCGGCCGTGTGGCCTATACGTTCGGCCAGCAGCGCCACCTCTCCGGTGGTGTCAGCCTGGAGCGAGGCACGTTCTACTCCGGCACCCGGACCACGCTCGGCATCAGCCGCGGCCGCGCCGAGATGTCGGCGCACCTGTCGGTGGAGCCGACGGTCTCGGTCAATTGGGTGGATCTGCGGGAAGGGGCCTTCACCACCACGGTCATCGGCACGCGCGTCACGGCCACGGTGACGCCGCTGATGTTCACGAGTGCCCTGATTCAGTACAACTCCGGCACGAACACGCTGGCCGCCAACATTCGCTTCCGCTCGGAGTACCAGCCCGGGAGTGAGTTGTTCGTGGTCTACAACGACCAGCGCGACACGCTGACGCGCTTCTTCCCGGATCTCCAGAACCGCGCCATCATCGTCAAAATCAACAAGCTGTTCCGGTACTGACCGCTAGGGCTTCACCGGGCCCAGGGTGTTGGCGAAGATGCCGCCCTCGGACACGACGACGTGGTGCTTGATGCGCCAGCCGTCCTTCGTCTTCACCACCAGGCTCTCGTAGCGGCCCGTGCTGCCGATGACCATTTCCCGCTTCGGGCCGGTGTTGGTGACGGCGATGTAGAACGCCGAGAGAATCGCGCCCTGCGGATGCGGCTGCACGTTGAACGTCGTCGTCCAGTGGCGCAGCTTCCGTTCCGGGTCCTTGACCAGGGGGTCGGTGGAGTACGCCTGAATCTGCTTCCGGCCGACCAGGTGCGACGGCGGGTTGTCGAGCACGGCGTCGTCGGTGAACGAGTCCGCCCACATCTTGCCGTTGTCGCGGAAGGCGAAGTCGTAGCCCGTGTGGTTGGTGTAGAGCAGGCGCTGGATCTCGGTGAAATCCTCGGTGGAGAGCTTCGAGGGGGCGGCCGTGATGGTCGTCCAGTTGGCGCCGATGACGGCCGCGGCGAAGGAGAGGATCGCCGGAAACAGATACCGCTTCATGTGCAGACACCCCAGTGCGGGACCCCGTCATGAGGTCCGTGCCGGGGGGATGTGTATCACGACCGCGGCTCTTTCTCCATCCCCTGTCTCGGGGAGAAGCGGCCTCCCGTGTAGAATCTGGCCATCCATGGAGGAACGGCATATGTGCACAGGCCTCAGGCATCGGGTGGGAGCAGCGGTCGTCGTCGTCCTGCTGGTGAGCGGTTCGGCGTTTGCGCAGGCCGGCAAGCCTGCGGGAGGGACGTTCGAGCCGACGGTGGGACAGGCGGGCAAGGACGTGGTCTGGGTGCCGACGGCGCAGGCGCTGGTCGACCAGATGCTCGACATGGCGAAGGTCACCCCGCAGGACGTGGTCATTGACCTCGGCTCGGGCGACGGCATTACCGTCATCTCGGCGGCGAAGCGCGGGGCGCAGGCCCTGGGGATCGAGTACAACCCGGAGATGGTGGCCCTCTCCAGAAAGAACGCCACAGCGGCGGGCGTGGCGGACAAGGCCACCTTCATCAAGGCGGACCTGTTCGAGAGCGACTTGTCGAAGGCCACTGTCATCACGATGTTCCTGCTGCCCTCGATCAACATGCAGCTCCGGCCGAAGATTCTGGGGCTGAAGCCGGGCACACGGGTGGTGTCGAACACGTTCGACATGGAGGACTGGGCGCCCGATGACACTGCGCGCGTGACCGGCGAGTGCTCCAGCTGGTGCAATGCGCTGCTCTGGATCGTGCCGGCGAAGGTGGAGGGCACCTGGAAGACGCCGCAGGGCGAGCTGGTGCTGCACCAGCAGTTTCAGACGCTCACCGGCACGCTGGGCGGCAAGCCCATCGGACCCGGTACGGTGCGCGGCGAGCAGGTGATGTTCACCGTGGGGACCACCGCCTTTACGGGACGGTTCGATGGGACGTCCATCGCGGGCATGGCCGGCTCCGAGGCCTGGACCGCCACGCGCTAGCGCAGGCGCTGGAGCGGTACCGCGTGACCTGTCGAAACGGATACGCAGCGTGAAGCGACTGGTGTCACTTTCTCTCTATGGCACCGCGCCACTCTATTTGCATGGTGCCCTGAGAAACGTTCGATTGGTTCCGCGCATCTATCCGGGTTGGACAGCGCGGGTCTACGCATCCCAGGAGGTTCCGGCCGACCTCAAAGACGCCATGCGTGCCGAAGGTGCCGAAGTCATTGACAAGGACCGGTCAGGCGCCATCGATGGGATGTTCTGGAGGTTCCTGCCAGCCGGCGAACCCGACATCGATGCGGTGGTCGTGCGCGATGCTGACTCCCGCATCACCGTTCGCGAGTATGCCGCCGTGTCGGAATGGATCGACAGTGGAAAGACCATCCACATTCTGCGGGACCACCCAGGCCACGACGCCGTCATGCTCGGTGGCATGTGGGGATGTCGACACGGTGCCATTCCAGACATCGCCACCGCAATCACACGCTGGGCACGCTGGGACAGAAGAGGCCAGGACCAGGACTTCCTTCGCGAGATGGTCTATTCGAGATTCCGAAACGATTGTCTGGTCCACTCGGAGGTGTACGCGTACGGCGAAGAAGTTCCCAGACCTTTTCCGATGCCACGCACAAATGGCGAATTTGTTGGGTGCGTCTATGAGTCGGACCGAGACTGCCTGACCGAAGACCAGATCGCGGAGTCTCGCGAGCATTTTGAGCATAGAACCTTGCGGAGACTGCCCTACTCACCCACGCGGCCCAGGCTGGCTGCCGTCGTCGAACATTGGGCTCGTGCGCTGCACAAGCGCGTCACGTCCGCGTAGCGTCCAGCCAGCGTGTACGACGCGTGATGCACCAGGCCGCCTTCCTGGCGGAGCTTCAGGTAGATCAGGCCCGCCCCGTACCGGCGATGCTGATGCGCCGATGTCGCATCGCCGCGACACTAATCGCTACCACGCGCACGCGACTAGGTGCACAATCATCCTCCTCGCGCTGGTGGTCACCGTCGCGCGGCGGCGTGTCGTCCTGAATGCTCTCGAGTGGAGATGGTCGAATGGACAGAGCGAAGCGAGTCGTAATCGTCGTCGGCGTCATCGCAGCGGTCTGCATCGGCAGGTCGACAGTTCGAGCGACAGCTGCCGCCCCCACACCTCCGGCCGTCACGTTCGCGAAGGACATTTCGCCAATCCTTCAGAAGCACTGCGAGCGCTGCCACCGGGAGGGCTCGGTGGCACCGATGTCATTGCGGACGTACGAAGAGGTCCGGCCGTACGCGCGCGCGATCAAGCAACGCACGCACCTGCGCGACAGGCAGGGTGTGATGCCGCCCTGGATGATCGAGAAGAACGTCGGCATCCAGGCGTTCAAGAACGACCCGTCGCTGAGCGAGGCGGAGCTCACGGCGATCGCCGACTGGGTCGAAGCCGGTGCGCCGCTGGGCAACCCCGGCGACATGCCGAAGGCGCTCGCCTGGAAGGGTGACGAGGCGTGGACGATCGGTCGGCCCGACGTGATCATCAGGTCGAAGGACTTCTCGATGAAGGCGGCCGCCCCCGACTGGTGGGGCTCCTTCGACTCGGTGCCGACCGGCCTGACCGAGGACCGCTACGTTGCGGCCTACGAACTGCGCGAAGTGAACGATGCACGCAGCCAGCCGCAGCTGATCGTCGGCGCCACCACGTCTGCGAACTTCTCCGTCGTCCACCACGGCACGGTGCAGGCGATCGCGCCGGACGGCAAGACGGAGCCGGGCGGGTGCTGTCCGACGCACGAGGTTGGGCAGAACGCTCATGTCTTCGACCCGAAGGTCGGGAAGCTCCTGCGCGCTGGCTCCAGCCTGGCCTTCAACTCGATCCACATGCACGCGAACGGGCGCGACACCACCGGTCACATCGAGATCGGCCTGCGCTTCCATCCGAAGGGCTACCGGCCCGAGTACGTGGCGACCGGCGTGGTCGTCGGCACCAACAACGACCTGCTCGACATCCCACCGGGAGCGACCGGCTTGAAGTACGACGGGACCGCCGTCCTGCAGCAGAACACGAAGATCACGGTGTTCGAGCCGCACATGCACGCGGCCGGCGTCCGGTTCTGCCTGCAGGCGATCTACGGCACAACCACCGAGACGCTCAGTTGCGCCGGCTACGACCACAACTGGGTCATCGCGTACACCTACGCGGACGACGTCGCGCCGCTTCTGCCGAAGGGCACCATCCTCCGCATCGTCGGCTACTACGACAACACGCGGGCCAACCGGAACGTTGTTGATTCGCGCAACTGGTCGGGTGGCGGCCATCGTTCGGTGGACAACATGAACCAGATGCTCGGCCAGGGGATCGCGTTGAGCGACGAGCAGTTCGCCACGGCCGTCGCCGAGCGCCGCGAGCGGGGGCGTCTCACCGGCCGCACCGTCTTTCCGGGGTGCCCCACGTGCGGCGGCGTCGACCCGACGAGCCCGGTGGCAGCCCGATGATGCGCTGGGTGGTCGCCGTCACGGCGTGCGCGGCGCTCGCGTGGCTGCCGGTTCGCGCGCAGGAGTTCTACGCGCGTGGCCAGAACGTCGTGCCGGTCTACGAAGGCTGGGAGAAGAACGACGACGGGTCGTTCAACCTCGTGTTCGGGTATTTCAACCGCAACTGGGAGGAGCACGTGGACGTGCCGGTGGGTCCGGCGAATCAGCTCGACCAGGGGGGCGCCGATCAGGGCCAGCCGACGCACTTCTATCCGAGACGGAATCGCTTCTCGTTCCGCGTCCGCGTCCCGGCGGATTTCGGCAAGAAGGAGGTTGTCTGGACACTCACGAGCCACGGCAAGACCGAGCGTGCCTACGGCACCCTCCTGCCCGAATACTTCATCGACAAGCTGGTGATCAGCGCGAACACAGGTGGCGCGGGGGGAGCTGGCGGCGGTGATCCCGAGCTGCACCGCAACCAACCGCCGGTGCTGACCGTCGGCGGCCAGGCGTCGCGCACGGCGACGGTGGGGCAGCCGGTCACGCTCACGGCGCTCGCCACAGACGACGGCATCCCGAAGGCACGAGCGATGCCCCCGAACCCGGCCGGGGTGACGACACGTCTGGCGCCGAACAGCGCCACCGGGCTGCGGGTGTCGTGGTTCGTCTATCGCGGCAGCGGTGCCGTCACCTTTTCCCCGACCCAGATCACCGAGTGGGAAGACAGCCGCCACGGGGCGAACGCGGCGATGGCGCCGGGATGGCGCACGCCGCCACCGCCGGGTGACCACACCTGGATTGTGCAGGCGACGTTCGCCGAGCCGGGCACCTACGTGCTGCGCTGTCAGGCGCACGACGGTGCGCTGCCCGTGGTGACGGACATCACGTTCACTGTTGGTCGTTGAGGGGAGCAGAGGGTGACACGTCGAGCCGCGCTCATGATGATCGCCGTCTTCGGGTTCGGGGGATCGCTGCGGTCTCAGGAGCCTGCGATCGGCACGTTGACCCCACAGGACTACGTCGAGATCCAGCAGCTCTATGCCCGCTATGCGCACGGCATCGATTCACATGCGGAGGGCGGCGCCGCGTACGCGGACACCTATACGGACGACGGCGTGCTCGATGTCGGCTCGCGCAGGTTCGAGGGTCGCGCTGCGCTGATCGAGCTCGCGAAGCCTCCTGGTGATCCGACCCTGGTGCATGTGATCTCCAACGTCATGATCGAGCCCTCGGCCGCGGGCGCGAGAACGGTGGCGAACATGGAGCAGCTCACGCTCGGCGAGTCCGGAAAGGCGCCGGTGCTTCGAGGCATCGGGCGCTATGAAGACGTGGTCGTGAGAACCGCGAAGGGCTGGCGCTTCAAATACAAGAAGTGGATCGTGCTCTCGGCGCCCACGACCGCGGCACGCGCACAGTGACCTCGGTTCGCCGCTCGCGGCCAGGGAAGAGATCCGGCAGCAGACGCGCTACTTCTTCGCCTTCAGCGCCTTGTAGTACGCGTCGATCGGCTGGAACGGCCCGAGCCGGTGCTGCTCGAGCGGAAAGTCGTCCGCAAACGGACCGTAGGGGTTGTCTGCAGGCTTCGTCGTACGGTCCGGATAGTCGCGGTCCAGGTTCGGCATCCCGGGCCTGGGCTGCACGTTGATGAACGCCGCCACGTCGAACGCCTCGTCATCGGTGAGCGTCGCGTCCCCAAGTGGCATGCGGGCCTTGATGAAGCGGGCCGCGGTCACCACGCGGTGCATCCCTGCACCGTCGTTGAAGGAATCGGGTCCCCAGAGCGGCGGGAAGACATAGCCCTGGCTCCGCGCCTCGCCTGCGAGCAGCCCCTGCCCCTCGGGGCCGTGGCAGATGCTGCAGCGCGCCTCGAACACGCGGCGACCATGCTCCGGATCGGCGGCCCGCACCGGGGTCTTGAAGGCTGGCGGTTCAGAGACCCGCTTGCCCGACGCGCCTGTCGCCCCGAAGTGCGCCCCGAGCGTCCGCAGATACGCGGCGATCGCGATCATCTCCGGACTGTCCATCGGCAGCGGCGCACCGTTCATGCTGCGCTGCATGCACTCGTTGATGCGGTCCTCGATGTCGGTCATCGTCCCCGAGCGTCCCGAAAAACGCGGGAAGTGCTCGTCGGTGAGCTGCAGGGTCAGCGTGCCGGGCTCGGAGCCCGCATCCAGGTGACAGGAACCACAGTTCAGCCGGCTGTTGATGTAGCGCAGGTTCGGGTCGGGCTGCTCCTGACCGAGCAGTTCCGCCGTGTGTGCCACCAGACGACGGCCGTACTCTTCAGTAGCCATCGGTGCCACACGTGCCACGGCACCGTCGGCGTCGCCGCCTGCCGCACGGAGTCCGACTCCGATCGCCACGGCGCCCGCGATCGCGCTGACCACCAGCGCCATGACCAGCGCGCGACGCCCGCTGTTCTGTTCACTCATGGTGTCCGTCCCCCGGCAGCGCGAGAGCCGCCCGACTCATCGAACTCGCGCACGGCGTCCTGAAACTGGTGCTTCGGCGCCTCGATTCGCGCGCGCCACGCCGGCGAGAGCAGCCACCCGAGCAGAAAGCCCCCGGTCAGCACGAGGGACGTGGCGACGATGAGGTCTGTAATCATCGGGCTGGCGCTCCAGAGTCACCCGCATAGAACGTCCGCACATAGTGTGACACCGCCACAACCTCGGCCTCGGACAACCGCGACGTCCATGGCGCCATCGGGGTACCCGGAATGCCCCGACGCAGGGTGGTGATGGCCCGTCCGAGGCTCGGACGCTTCTGCGTGAAGTCTGCCGGTGCGACCGCCAGGGAGTCTGCGGCCGACCCTGTGCCGTCGCCCCGCTCGCCGTGACACTGCACACAGTGCAGTCTGAAGGTCTCTGCCCCCTGGGCCATCAGCGCCAGGGGCGCCTCCGCTGCAGGTGCCTCCACGTGAAGCGCGCGCACGGTGGTGACGAGTGCGGCGAGGTCTGACGCAGGGTAGTCGCGCCACGCAGGCATAGCCGTGCCGGCGACACCGTTCCAGAGCACGCGGGCCACGCCTGCCCTCGTGAACTCATGATCCGCCAGCATCGTCGGCGCTGGGTGAAGCCCGGCCCCACCAGGGCCGTCGCCTTCACCGCGGCGGCCGTGGCACGATGCGCACAGGGTGCTGAACAGGGCATCGCCCCTGGCGCGGTCGCCGTCTGCCGGAAGCACGGGTTCCTCGCGCGAACGCTGCGTTCGGGCCGGATGCGGATTGAGCGGCCCATGGAAGCCCATCTGCATCATCTCGTCGTCGGCGCAGTTGCACCCCTCGCGCGCGCGCGCCTCGCCCTCCGGCCCGGCCAGTTCCCTGGCACGACCGAGGGTGTTCAGGTAGGCCACGAGGTCGCGCGCCTGCTGTCGCGGACGGTCCGGTGCACCGTCGAACAGCCGCGGATACGCCGGCATGACCGACTGCCGCACCACTGAGCGTGGCGCGAAGAAATGCGTGAAGTGCCAGTCGTCGGAGCGCGTGCCGCCGACACGGGACAGATCGGGTCCGATCCGGCGGGTACCCAGCAGGTGCGGGTAGTCGAACCGCGATTCCCAGGCTTGTGTAGGCCGGCCGAAGCGGGTCTGGTCGGCCTCCACGAACCGCACCTGCTGCGTGTGGCAGTAGGCGCACCCTTCCCGTGCGTAGATGGCCCGACCACGTTGCTCGCTCGCCGTGAGCGGCAGCAGCGCCTCGGGCCCCATGGCGCGGGTCTGCGCGTCGAGCACCCGTTTCGGCCAGTAGCCGAGCAACACCACGGACAGGATGAAGAAGCCGACGCCAGCCACACTCGAGACGAGATAGGCCATGCGAAGGGCGCGCCCCGCGTGCCTGCTCATATGACCTCCGGTGCAACCATCGCCGGCAGCGCGGCCGGGCCGGAGGCGGCGCGCGGCCCTGTCGTCAACCCTGCGAGCAGCGAGATGAACCCGGCAGTCAGCACCACACCCGAGAGGGTGCGCACGAGCCAGTAGGGCTGCGAGGCCTCGACCGAGGCCAGCCACGGTGCGCCGGCCCGCCACAGTTCACTCTGGCGAAGTCCGGCCAGCGTCAGGTCCGACGCCATGACCACGATGCCGACAGTGATGAGCCAGTAAGCAGTATCGATGGCGCGCGGGTTGTAGCGAACCGCGGGCAGCCGCTGCCAGGCATGCACCAGGCCGCCGGCCGCCGCGAAGCTCGCAAATCCAAGCATCGCGAGGTGCGAGTGTCCGACCACCCAGTCGGTGAAGTGCACCGCCTGATTGACCGCCATCTGTGCCTGCATCGCGCCTTGCACGCTGACGATCAGATAGAAGAACGTGCCGGTGCCAACGAAGCGGAGCCCGGGGTCAGTCGGCAGGAACCCGGCGCCGCGCATGGACAGGAACAGGTTCGCCACGACGATCACCACCGTCACACCGAGCAGCGCCGACGCCAGGACCGCTCCGACCTGGGCGGGCATCGGGATGACCGAGAACACGTAGTGGTGCGTCCCGTTCAGCGGATAGAGAAAAAACAGCAGCCAGAAGCCGAGCATCGACAGGAAGTGGCTGTAGACCGGCCGGCCGGTGGACGCCGGGATGACGAAGTAAATGATGGCCAGGGCGAGCGGCGTGACGAACAGGCCGACCGCGTCGTGAATCCAGAGCCCGCTGAACGCCGCGCCTGCCGCGCCGGGCACGAACACCGGCACCAGGTTGCCCATCGGGTAGGACAGGCTGGTGAACACCAGTCCGCCCAGGATGTACCAGCTCGACACGTACAGCGAGTCGAGACGACGAGTGAAGAAGCCGGGCAGGAACTGGACCGCCGCGAGTAGCAGGGCGACCATGACCAGCGCGTCGATAACCAGCGGGAACTCGGCCCACTCGAGCGGCTGACTCACCCCCGACAGCACCAGCACCCACCCTGGAATGACGGCAGCCAGATTCCAGAGCGCGAACAGCCAGTAGCCAAGACGACGGCTCGTGACACGCCGTCCGGTCAGGATCGGCACGCCGTGATACAGAAACGCGAAGAACGCGTTGGCCAACCAGCCGAACATGATCCCCTGGGTATGCGCGTAGCGCACGCGGCCCCAGCTGAGCCACGAGGCGCCGCCATCGAGGTCCGGGTAGAGCAACTCGAGGGAGGCGATGAGGCCGAACGTCACGGAGACGAGCAGCATCACGAGCGCCGCGATGCCGTGCGCCTGTACGAGCAGCCGGTCGACGAGAGGCGGACCTGACTCAGGAGACCTGAGCGCCGCCACGGGAGATTGCGCGGGTGTCATCACGTCGGATTGTTGGTGGTCGGAGTCAGACATGGGTCGGCGATAGACGATTTTAGTGGTGTCTGGCCGTCAACGGCATGCGCATTGTGCGACCCAGCCAGCCACCGTATCAGGCCTTCCGCGGCTTGGCCCGGTGGGTGGCGACCGCGGTCCAGGGGTCGTCGGGCCAGGGGTGCTTCGGATAGCGCCCCTTCATTTCCTTCTTCACCTCGGGATAGGTGCGCTCCCAGAAACCCCTCAGGTCCAGCGTCACCTGCAGGGGCGTCTGCCGGGGCGAGAGCAGGTGCAGCAGCACCGGCACCCGGCCGCGGGCAATGCGGGGCGTGTCGGCCAGGCCGAACATCTCCTGAAGCTTGACCGCCAGCACCGGCGGTTCACCGATGGCGTAGGCCAGCGCCCGCGTCATACCGCTGGGCACCGTCAGCGCCTCGGGCGCGAGCTCGTCGAGCAGACGCCGCTGGGCGTAGTCGAGCCGCTGGTGCAGCGCCTGTGCCAGCTCGTCGCTCCTGATCTCGGCCAGCTTGAGCTTGCCGTGACAGAGTGGGGTCAGCCACGCCTCGGCATCGGTGGCCAGCGCCGCGTCCGACACATCCGGCAGCGCCAGCTCAGGGCACCACGTGTTCAGGTTGATCACGCGCGCCTGCCAGCCGCGGAGCGCGTCGGTCCAGGGCAGACACGCCAGACCACGCGCCACGACCGCCGCCGCCAGCAGCGCGGCGGCCTCGTCATCGCGTGGTACGGGACGGGCCCGACGCTCCAGGACGATCTCGCCGAAGCGACGCTCCTCCCAGGCTTCAAGCGCCCCGGTGTCGGGGTGAACCGCGCGCGCCTGCCGGTTGGTGAAACGGTCGGCAAACATCTGCGCCAGGAACGCGAGGTCGCAGGGGGCGGCGCGCTGAATCACGCTGTCGCGCGCATCGAAGCGAAGGTCGGCCACGGCCAGCCAGGGCTCGCCCACCAGCGTCGAGTCCGGCCCGAGCTGCGCCCCGCGGCCATTCGCCAGCACGTAGCGTCGCGACTGCCCCTCGTCCAGGCGTGCAATGCGGTCGGGATAGGCCAGCGCCAGGACATTCCCCACGGCGTGGAGGTCTGGCAGGCGGTCGTCCCGCGCATCCACCTTCAGGCGGGTACGCCACTGACGCGCCGCCTGCACAATGGCGCCGAGCGCCCCGCGGTGCACACCTTCTCCGTCCGAGCGGCCGCGACGGTGCGCCTCCAGCGCGGACAGGCGGGTGCGCAGGTCGTCGTCCCTGCGCGCATCGCCGAGCAGGGGGTCACGCCCTTCAAGCACGGCAGCGACATCACAGGCCAGCCCTCGCCACTCGGCCGGCACCAGCCGGATGGCGCTGGCCAGCCGCGGGTGCGTGCCCAGCGACAGCAGCGACGCGCCGTGGGCCGTGGTGCGGCCGTCCGCATCCAGCGCGCCCAGGCCACGGAGCAGGTCCTCGGCCTGGGCCAGCGCGCCAGGCGGTGGCGGGTCCAGAAAGCGCAGCTCGCGCGAACCCCAGGTGGCCAGTTCCAGCACCAGCGCGGACAGCTCGACACACGCCACTTCCGGGCGCACCGCGCTGCGGAGGACCTCGGCCTTCGGCCACAGGCGATAGCACCGCCCTGGCGCGACGCGCCCCGCTCGGCCGGCACGCTGCCGCGCAGACGACTCCGCAATGGCCACCGTCTCCAGCCGGCTCATCCCACTGGCCGGGTCGAAGCGCGGTTCACGCGCCAGCCCGCTGTCCACGACTGCCCGCACGCCAGGCAGCGTCACACTGGACTCGGCCACATTGGTGGCCAGCACGACGCGGCGCGTCCCCGCCTGCCGCAGCACGCGGGCCTGCTCCTCCATGCCCAGCTCTCCGTGGAGGATGTCGACCGGCACGCCCACGTCCTGGAGCAGTCTGGCGCTCCGCTCCAGCTCGGCCTTGCCAGGCAGGAAGGCGAGCACGTCGCCATCCGTCTCAGCCAATGCCTGTCGCACGGCGCGGCGGAACTGTGCCTCCGGCGTTTCGCGGGCCTCGAGCGGCAGGTGCGTGACCTCGACCGGAAAGCTCCGCCCTTCGGAGGTGATGCGCGAGGCGTCCATGTACTCGGCCAGTCGTGCCCCATCGAGCGTCGCCGACATCACCACGAGCCGGAGGTCGGGACGCACGCTGGCCTGTACCTCCAGGCACAGGGCCAGTCCGAGGTCGCTGGCCAGGTGTCGCTCGTGGAACTCGTCGAACACGACAGCCGACACGCCGTCGAGCATCGGATCGTCCTGCAGCAGGCGGGTCAGGATGCCTTCGGTGACGATCTCGACGCGGGTGCTGGCCGAGATGCGGCTCTCGAACCGGATGCGATACCCGACGGTGTCGCCCACCGCCTCCCCGCGCTGCGAGGCCATGAACGTGGCGGCCGCCCGAGCCGCAATACGGCGCGGTTCCAGCATCAGCACGCGGCCCGTGCACCACGACGCGTCGAGCAGGGCCAGCGGCACACGCGTGGTCTTGCCCGCCCCTGGCGGCGCCTCAAGTACCACACGTGTGTGCGCGTCGAGACGTGCCAGCAGCCCCGGCAGCACGGCGTCTATCGGTTGGGGCATCAGCTCGGTCGGACGCCCGCCAGCCCACCGAGAACCGGCCCCGCCGGGGCGGCGTCCAGCCACATGGGCTCAGGCGCTGGCGGCAACGCGCGCGCGCTGATTGACGGCGCCGAGAATCGCGCGCAGGGAGGCTTCGACAATGTCGCTGCTGCGGCCGACACCACAGCACCGTTGCCCACCGAGATTCAACTGCACATAGGCCACAGCCTCAGCCAGGGCGCCTGCCGCCTGGGTGAGGGCGTGCTCGCTGTACTCGACCAGCACGAGGGAGTCACCCAGGTGACGGGCCAGCGTGGCCACGAACGCCCCCACCACGCCGGTCCCGTTGCCTTCCAGCGTCAAGGGCGTGCCGCTCTCACTCAGTGTGGCGGTGAGGATGTCCTGTCCCTTGGCGCGCGTGACCTGATAGCCGATCAGATCGTAGGGTGCGGGCGCGGCCAGGTAGTGCTGCTCGAAGAGCTCGACAATCTTCCGCGGCTCCACTTCAGCGGCGCTGTCTTCGGCGAACCGCTGCACCACGCCGCTGAACTCGATCTGCAGCCAGCGCGGAAGCTGGTACCCCTGGCTCTGCTCCAAAACATAAGCTATGCCGCCCTTGCCCGACTGGCTGTTGATGCGAATGACTTCCTCGTACGAGCGGCCCAGATCGGCCGGGTCGATCGGCAGGTAGGCCACGCCCCATCGATCGCCGTCCTGACGGCGGGCAAGGCATTTGCGGATGGCGTCCTGGTGGCTGCCCGAAAAGGCCGTGAAGACAAGCTCGCCCGCGTAGGGATGGCGGGGATGCACGGGAAGCTGCGTGCACTCCTTCACGCAGCGGATGATCTCGTCCATGCGCGAGAAATCGAGGCGCGGGTCGATGCCCTGACTGTAGAGGTTCATGCCCATCGTGACGATGTCCATGTTCCCGGTCCGCTCACCATTGCCGAGCAGGGTGCCTTCAACGCGCTGCGCCCCGGCCATGGTGCCCAGTTCGGCCGCCGCCACGGCACAGCCCCGGTCGTTGTGCGTATGAAGGCTGATCACCACAGCGTCGCGGTGCTGGATGTGACGGCCGAACCACTCGATCTGGTCGGCATACACATTCGGCGTCGCCATCTCGACCGTCGAGGGCAGATTCAGGATGCAGGGGCGCTCTGGCGTCGGCTGCCACACCGCAACCACGGCATCGCAAACCTCCACCGCGAAATCAAGCTCGGTGCCGGTGAAGCTTTCGGGCGAGTACTGAAACACCCACTCCGTGTCCGGACGCGCCGCGGCCTGCGCCTTCACCCATCGTGCGCCCTGTACAGCGATGGCCGTGATGCCGGCGCGATCGAGGCCGAACACCTGCTCACGCTGCACCGTCGAGGTGGAGTTGTACAGGTGCACGATGGCGCGCCGCACCCCCTGCAGGGCCTCGAACGAGCGCGCAATGAGGTCTTCGCGTGCCTGGGTGAGCACCTGCACGGTGACGTCGTCCGGAATCAGCCGCTCGTCGATGAGCCGCCGCACGAAGTCGAAGTCCGGTTGGGAGGCGGCCGGAAAGCCGATCTCGATTTCCTTGAAGCCCACCTTCACCAGCTGCTGGAAGAGCTGCAGCTTCTGCGCGACGTTCATCGGCTCGATGAGCGCCTGGTTGCCATCGCGGAGGTCCACGCTGCACCAGCGCGGCGCGGCTGTGAGCACACGGTCGGGCCAGGTGCGGTCGGTCAACGGGACGGGGGTGAACGGCGTGTACTTGCGGTGGTCGAAGGTGCTCATGGCGTGATCGTCAAACGTTATCGTGATGCAGTCGAGACGGCAGTTGGCAGCGCCAGTCCTCAGGCGCCCCTGATCGGCAAGTGGGGCGACTGTTGCCCCAGTTCAACGAGCGCCCGGTCGGCTGTGAACAACAAGAGGTGTTCGGCATCCGCCACGCTGACCAGCAGCCGGTCAAACGGATCGGAGTGCTCGGTCTTCAAGGCCTCGGAGGCCAGGACGTGTTCATCGACGATCGGCAGGATCACGGCACCCGCCGCGTGCATCTCATCGCGGAACTGCCTCGGCGACACCGGCAACTTACGGAGGCGGTGTTTGAGCGACACCTCCCAGATACTCGCGACCGACACGACACATGGCGACTCTGCCATCAGCGCGCGCGAGGCCGACGAGAGGCGTGAACTGGCGGTCAACCACCAGAGTGCCACCTGCGTGTCGAGCAGCAGTCTCACACCAGTCCTTCGAGGCGGCGAGCGACCTCCAGGTCAACGTCCGGGGTGAAGGCCTCGTCTACTCCGGCGGCAAGCGCCTCCAGCGTGCCCCAGCCGCGCAGCCCCCCCTTGGCACCAACGGGTACCAGGCGCACCAGCGGTTCGCCGTTGCTGGCGATCACGATGTCAGCCCCGTCAACGGCCTCTTTCACCAGGCGCGAGAGCTGGTTCTTGGCGTCCAGCATGTTTACCTTCATCCTGACCCCTGAGCTCAGTGTAGCCCGGCTTGGCTAACTTGGCCAGATGGGTAGACCGGGTTGGCTGGCTCGTGGCGAGTCGGGGTTGCACGCGTCCCGGAAACAGAAACGGCCGCCCCGGAAGACCGGAGCGGCCGATATCGGCAATGACCGAGGTGCTGAGACGGTTAGGCCTTGCGACGGCGGCGGAAGTAGCCGATGCCGGACATGCCGGTGCCGAACAGCGCGAGGCTGACCGGCTCTGGAACAGGCGCAACTAAATTATCCAGCGACCGAACCTGCAAGCCGGCGAAGATGCCGCCCCCGGGCGTCGGAGTCTGCCTTGTGCACCAAGGGCCGGCGTGAGGTCGAGGGTTCAGCCTACAATTCGCCCATGCCTACCAGCCGCCGCACCTTCCTCCATCAAGGACTGTCCGCCGCGGGCCTCACTGCCCTGGGACTGCCGAACTGGGCGCTGCCAGTGCTGGCGGCCGGCGATGTCCTCGTGCCCTTCACGGACCTGCCCCCAACCATCAACCTGGCGCCAACGCCAGACAGACGCGTCTTCGACATCCGGACGATTGAGGGCGTGAATACCCCGGCCAG